>SOIY01000169.1 GCA_004376785.1 Candidatus Stahliibacteriota bacterium
CTTGTCCCCTTGTCTCCTTGTCTTAGTTACGCGAGCGGTAATATAACCCTGAATGTTGTTCCTTTACCAACTTTACTTTTTACCTCAACCCTCCCTCCGTGGGATTCAAGTATATTCTTGGCTATAGCTAAACCAAGTCCAGTTCCACCTTTTTTTGTAGTAAAAAACGGCTCAAATATCTTTTTTATTTCCTTTTTCGGAATACCTTTTCCATAATCCTTAATTTCAACAACACCCTCTTTATCTTGGCTGTACGACTCTATCTCAATTACCTGTCCTTTTCGACTCACCTCGTAAGCATTATTTAATATATTTACAAAACAGGATTTCAATTTATACAAATCGCCCAAAACATGAAAAACACTATCCTTCCTTATGATTTGAATATTCTTAGAATCAACTCTATGCATTATGTCAATAAGCGCTTCATTTATAACGTCATTGATACGCAGCCGATTCTTTTTTATCGGTATAAACTGTGCAAAGTTTAAAAAATCAGTAACAATTTCATTCAATCTGGTAGATTCTCGCAATGCCATATTTATAAAATGCAACGTTTTCGAGTCTTTTTCTGCTCCGCGAACAACTTCAAGTGAACCCATTATTGAAGCCAGTGGATTACGAATCTCATGAGCCAATGAACCTCCTAATTCGGCAAGAAGCTTTGTCTGTTTAGAAATTCGCGATTTTTCCTCTAATTTTCTTATCTCTGTATAGTCTTGCAAAATACCCAGACCCGCTTTGGAATCGTAGAGTCTGGCACATGATAAAACATAGTAGCGTTTCTCTATCTCTAACTCAATTGAACTCTGCATGTTCGGATCTTTTAATAACTGAGCAATGTAAAGATGCACCCTGTTACGTATAAGTCCCTCGGGAATATTTGTATAAATAATATTTGCCTCATTATCTATTGTAATTATACCTGAAGGAAGATTCTTTATTATTTCTTCTGTAGTTAAACGTAATCTCTTAACCTCTTCTGCTCCCTTTTGATACCTTGCTGATAGAGCTCCACTCAATATTCCTGTAAGTAAAAAAAGTAATCCGAAGATATAAAATCTGTACATGACCATTTGCATTGAATAGGTTGAGTCTTTTGCTTCAATAAGTAGCAAAAAGAAGAAGAAAATGACAGTGCAGAGGCTAATAATATAGGTTCCTTTTTTTAAAAGATAAAGTGACGATAAAATAATGAGCAACACATATAATAGAGGAAACATACTGTCTAAAGCACCCGAATAATGAATCATTAAGCCAATAACAGGAATATCTGTAAGAAAAATAATATACAAAAGAGTTTTCTCAGCAAGCCAATTTCTTAGTAACAGGAAAATTGTTGCCAGTATATATGAAGCTACAATTATATACCAGAATGGTGTCGGAATATTGTGAATGATGGGATACGAAGATAAAAGAATAAATGTTATTAAAAGTGGATGTATGATTATTAACCCGTCTCTCTTGCTAAATAAATCAGAATAATCCATAAAAAATAAATCTCAGTGAATAAAGTTTACAATATTACAATTAATAATTAATGATGATTAAATAAAGTTAACTCTAATTAATCCTGTGCCTCTATAGATTTTACTCCATAACAGTGCCGGCCAATTGGAAAATTGGTAAATACATTGAGATAACCAAAAATCCTACAATACCACCTAGGACAACCATTATAAGCGGCTCAAGAGCACTGGTTAAATTCTCTACTGCCTGGTCTACCTCTGCGTCATAAAAATCGGCTACTTTTGAAAGCATTTCATCCAAACCACCAGATGCCTCACCGATTGCAATCATCTGTGTAACCATGGGAGGAAAGACTGTTGTTTTGGATAATGGATCAGCAATATTTTCACCACCTTTAATTGAAGTTCGTGCTTTTAAAATTGCATCTTCAACAACCCAGTTTCCAGAACTTCTGGCGGTAATCTCAAGTGCATCAATTATGGGTACACCACTTGAAAGAAGAGTAGACAGAGTTCTTGAGAAACGAGCGATCGATTGTTTTTTCATTAAGTCACCAAAGACTGGCATTTTCAATAACAAAGGATCCATAGCCCTAGCACCAGACTCTGTCTTATGCCACCTTCGTAAAACAGTAAAAAGAGCGATTATAATAATAAGTCCAGGTATAGCCCAAACCTGCAGTAAAGCAGACATTCCCATAACCAGTCGTGTCATAGCAGGAAGTTCAGCTCCAACTCCTTCGAACATCTGTGCGAAAATAGGAATAACAAAAAGTAACATTACCGAAATAGCGCCAATCGCTACAATAGTAATAATAACCGGGTAAATCATTGCTCCTTTTATCTTACGCATTAATACTTCCATTTTTTCGAGATATGTTGCAAGACGTAAAAGGATAACATCTAAGGCACCACCTGTTTCTCCTGACTCAACCATATTAACATAAAGATTATCAAAAACCTTTGGTTGCCTGCGCAGGGCATCAGCAAGTGATAGACCACCCTCTACATCACCCCGCACTTCAGCCAGAACTCGGCGAAGTCCTGCACTCTCAGTTTGTTTTCCCAAAATTTCGAGACAGGAAAGAAGAGGAAGACCTGCATTTAACATTGTTGAAAATTGACGTGTGAATACAGAAAGCGCATGTCTCGATACCCGACTACCAAAGAGTGTTAGTCCTTTTTTCTCTTCTTTAACTTTAATTGAAGTCGGAATAATCTTTTTCTGACGTAATGCGGCTACAACATCTGTTTGGGAACCCGCAGCCAGTTCACCACTTGCAGTAGCACCAGATGCTGTCCTACCCTTCCAGATAAAAGTTGGCATTTCACCTCCTAAGTTAAATATATTTATACGGGATTAGTAATACCCGTAAATATAAATTTAATAATGATTTATTTTCAAGCTTCATAACCTTAACCAAATAACCATATTTCACTATCTCATCGTAGGTGTTTTCTGTTCAATCATACGTTCAAACTCTTCAATATTAGATGTATAATTAAACGCTGTTTCCAGGGTTATCAATCTCTTTGCGTAGAGATCATATAGAGATTGATTCATTGTCTGCATCCCGTATTTTGAACCAGCCTGGAGTGTTGAATATATCTGATGTTCTTTTGCATCTCTTATAAGCGCTCTAATCGCTGGCGTCGCAATCATCACCTCTGTTGACAGAACACGACCGCTACCAATTTTTGGTATCAGTTGCTGTGTGATAACACCTTCAATAACAAATGCAAGCTGTGCCCTAACCTGTCCTTGCTGATAGGGTGGAAAAACGTCGATTATACGATGAATTGACTCGGCTGCTGAATTGGTATGGAGTGTTGCTAAAGTTAAGTGTCCTGTTTCTGCAATTGTCAAGGTGGTAGCAATTGTTTCCGCATCTCTCATCTCTCCAACCATAACAACATCAGGGTCCTCTCTTAAAACATATTTTAAGGCATTGGCAAAGGATTTAGTATCACTACCAACTTGTCTTTGGTTAATTATTGCCTTTTGGTGTCTGAAAAGATATTCAATCGGGTCTTCAGCAGTAATTATGTGGCATCGTCTTTCACTATTCACCTTATCAACAATTGCTGCCAACGTGGTTGATTTACCACTACCAGTTGGGCCAGTGCAAAGAACAAGACCCTTGGGTCTATTGGCGAGTTCTTGAACAACTAATGGAATTCCTAACTCTTTGAACCCCCTAATTTCAAAAGGGATTGTACGAATAGCGGCAGCAACACTACCTCTCTGCCTGAAACAGTTTCCTCTAAAACGGGAAAGGCCGGCAATACCAAAAGAAAAATCCAATTCCCATTCCATTTCAAATTTCTTTTTCTGTTGATCATTCAACACACTAAAGATCAGGTTCTGAATTAATTCTGGTGTTAATATTTCGTAATTTGTAGGTACTAATTCAGAATCAATACGATACATTGGTGGAGCCCCGGTCGTTAAGTGCAGATCTGTTGAGTTTCTCTGCACCATTTCTTCTAAAAGTTGTCTCATTGTTACTGCCATATTGTCTCCTTTAATAAACTATTATCATAAAAGATTAGAGCGATCCCGTTTCTCTCATTAATTCTTCGATAGTTGTAACGCCTTTCTTTATCTTCTCAATACCATCATCCCTTAATGTCTTCATTCCTTCTTTAATGGCTTGTTTGCATATAACATCTGCAGAAGTGTTTTTTAATATCAATTTTCTAATTTCTGGTGAAATTGGCATTATTTCATATATCCCAATCCTACCTTTATATCCACTCTGGTTGCAATGAGAACATCCTTTGCCTTTATAAACCTTTCCATCTGGGAAAGTATCTTCAGGTATACCTGCTTCCTCAAGTAATTTTTTGCTCACTTCTAAAGGTTCTTTACATTTACTACAGATGCGACGCACAAGTCGTTGAGCCTGAATCAACACTAATGCACTTGCAATAAGATAAGGTTTAATGCCAATATCAATTAATCGGTTGATAGTTGTCGGCGCATCATTAGTATGTATTGTCGAAAATACTAAGTGACCAGTAAGCGCAGCCCGGATTCCAATCTCAGCAGTTTCAGTATCACGCATTTCACCCACTAATATAATGTTTGGGGATTGACGCAAAAAGGAACGTAGTGCTCTGGCAAATGTTAATCCAATTTCTTCATGCACCTGGGTTTGATTTATGCCACGAAGATTGTACTCTATAGGATCTTCAATGGTCATTATCTGCCTGTCGGGTTTATTCAAACGAGCAAGAGTTGAATATAATGTTGTCGTCTTCCCGCTACCAGTTGGACCAGTGACAAGAACAATACCATAAGGACTTTCAATCGCCTTAAGATACCTCTTTAATGCCTCTTCTAAAAAACCAAGTTTTGAAAGATCAAGCATGAGTGAACTTCGGTCCAGAATCCTCATAACTACTTTTTCGCCATACAGTGTAGGTATTACAGAAACACGCAGGTCGATCGTTTTATCACCAACCATAATATTAATTCTTCCACCCTGGCATATACGATGTTCTGCAATATTAATCTTTGCCATCAATTTTAGCCTCGTAATAATTCCCGCTTTTAAACTCAATGGGGGTGTTTGTTGTTCGTTTAAAACACCATCAATTCTAAAACGCACCCTGACCATTCTCTCATAAGGTTCTATGTGTATATCAGAAGCTCCTTTACTCACAGCATCAGCAATATAAAAGTTGACTAAGCGGATAACAGGTCCGCCTTCAGCATCAGCTCGAAGTTTTGTTTCTTCAATATCTTCTTCATATTTTGCCTCAAGAAGTTCCATATCTTCAATACCTAGTTCTTTTGCCGGACCAGATTCAACCTTAACCTCGGCAAGTGTTCTTTCCATTGCATAGTAACGATCTAATGCTTCTCTGATACTCGATTCTGATGCGAGAACTGGATTTATTTCCATGTTGGTAATAAAACGCAGATCTTCAATAGCACTAATATCGGTTGGGTCAACCATCGCTATTTCTAAATATCTACCTTTCCTGTTTATGGGTAGTACCTCATAGTGGTATGCCTTTTGAGCAGGTATCAATTCTAAAACGTCTTTAGATGGAATAATATAATCAAGATCAACAACTTCCATTCCATAAAGATTGCTTAACTGTGCAAGCAATTTACGTTCGGGCAACATTCCCAGAGTGTTCAAAACACTGACCAAACGTCGTCCAGTTTCTCGCTTTTCCTGGATAGCCTTACGTAACTGATCCTCAGTTATAATACCATTTTTTACTAAATATACACCCAGTTTTTCTTCCATTACATCACCATTGTTTCACGAATGACTTCTTCAACTGTGGTCGATCCACTTTCTAATTTTAATAATGCCGAGCTATGTAGAGTAATCATTCCTTCTTCAACTGCTTGCTTTTCAATTTTTTCAGCGGGTGCACCTTGAAGAATCAAATCTTTTATTTTTGACGAAATAATCATATTTTCAAATATTCCAATTCGCCCTTTGTAGCCGGTTCCACGGCACGCTTCACATCCCTCCCCCTTATATAACGGATAATCTAACTTTTTTGGATCAACACCAGCATCTTGTAAAACCTCATCAGGATATTTTATTTCTTTACGGCATTTTTCACAAGTTTTTCTCAAAAGCCTTTGAGATTCTATTGATAATATTGTTGAGGTAATCAAAAACCTTTCAACATTCATATTCACCAATCTTGTTACAGTCGCTGCTGAAGAATTGGTGTGAACTGTAGAAATCACAAGGTGACCGGTCAATGCTGCCCTGATTGAGATTTGTGCTGTCTCAAGGTCTCTGATTTCACCAACCATAATGATATTTGGGTCCTGACGAAGATATTCACGCAACGCACTGGCAAATGTTAATCCAATCTTATCGTGCACCTGTAATTGACTAATTCCCATTAAGGAATATTCAATCGGGTCTTCAGCAGTAATTATATTTAAACCAGGATCATTCAATTCGGTCAAAGCTGAATAGAGTGTAGTAGTTTTACCAGAACCAGTGGGGCCTGTAGCAAGCACAATACCATAAGGTGTTTTAATCGCCTTGCGAAAACTTTTTAAGGTACTAGGTTCAAAACCTAAAAGATCAAGATTCAATTGTATTGCAGAACGGTCAAGAATTCTTAAAGCAATTTTTTCACCAAACAGGGTTGGAATCGTTGCAACACGAATATCAATAATCTTATTATGGATTCTTGCCTTTATTCGACCATCCTGGGGTAACCTTTTTTCTTCTACCTTTAACTTAGCCATAACCTTAACAACTGTTGCTAAAGCTCTGGTCATCCTTTTTGGTGGTTTCATAACTTCATGTAGTATACCGTCAATACGGAATCTTATTCTTAAATCTTTCTCGTAGGGTTCAATATGAACATCCGAAACATTCATATCAACTGCATCAGTAATTATCTTACTTACAAGTTTAAGGGCAGGTCCGCTATCTCTATCTTCTATGATATCTGATAAATCCTCTTCTTGTTTTTTGTCATCGACAACCTCTACACTTATCTCCCCTGCCTCTGCCATCTCTATTTCATACATTACATCAGACATCAGTTTTTTGACATTATAGTGTTCACGGACAATCCCCAGAATTGCATCTTCAGATGCAACAACTGGTTCAACTTCAAAACCAGTAGCAAATTGTATATCTTCGATTGCCGCTACATCACCGGGATTAATCATTGCTACAGTAAGTGTACGGCCGAAACGATTTACAGGCACAACAAGATATTTCCCAGCAATTTCATTGGGAATCAATTTTAACAATGATTCGTCCAATTCTTCATTTCTGAGATCTACGGATTTAATTCCAAAATGCTTTGAAAGCGCCTTTAATAATGCATTTTCTTCTATAAACCCGAGCTTCATCAGAGCTGACCCAACCCTTTTTCCATCCTTTTTCTGCTCTTCCAATGCTTGGGCAAGCATATCCTCTGAAATCAACCCCTCGCTTACTAATATCTCACCTAATTTCATAATTCTATTATAATATATACAAATATGACAGATTGTCAAGAGACAATTATTACCTAAATCACAAATTTCAAATATTAAATAGCAAATAAATCCCGCTCATCTTCGATTGGCGTGGATCAAGCCCAAAGTCCAAATGCCAAAATACAGAATTTGACATTAGATATTGGGGGTTCGATTGACATTTGGACTTCTCCGTTATTATCTTCTTCTGCCTTATAACAAATGTGTCTTCAGCATAGCGTGCCATCTTGGAGCTTGTTTCTTGGA
>SOIY01000030.1 GCA_004376785.1 Candidatus Stahliibacteriota bacterium
AAAAGTTAAAATGAAAAAGTAAAAATGAAACTAAACGTTAAAATGAAAAGAATTGACAAATTTAACTTTTTACTTTTAAGGTGAATAACAATGGAAAAAAATAACAAATTTAACTTTTTACTTTTAACTTTTTACTTGAATAACAAGGGGGCTTAATGGAAAGAATTGCATTATTAAAAAATCTAACCGAGGCATTTGGTATATCTGGATATGAAGAGGATGTTCTTAATATTCTGAAGAAAAATTTTGTTGGTCAAGATACTTTAACCAAAGACAGGATTGGCAGCATAATTGCGAAAAAAGTGGGTAAAAGTGAAAAACCTAAGATTATGTTTGCTGCTCATATGGATGAGGTCGGTTTTATGGTTAAAGAAATAACAAAAGAGGGATTTATTAAATTTATCCCAATAGGCGGATGGTGGGTTGGTAATCTTCCAGGGCTTAGAGTAAAAATAAAAACGAAGAAAGGAGAATACATTCCAGGGGTTATAGGTTCAAAACCAATTCATGAATTATCACCAGAGGAACGAAAAAACCTTCCGAAAGTTGAAGATTTGTATATTGATGTTGGAGCAACCAAGAATTTTAATGTAAAAGAAAAATTTGGTATAAAACCAGGGGATCCCGTAGTCCCAGAAACCGAGTTCATACCATTGGGGAATTCAGATCTTTATATGGCTAAAGCATGGGACGATAGAGTAGGTTGTGGTCTTTTAATTGAGCTACTAAATAATTTAACCGCAACTGAACATCCGAATACAGTCTATCTTGCCGGTACAGTACAGGAAGAAGTTGGCTTAAGGGGTGCAAAAACAGCTGCATATGCTATTGCCCCAGATATAGGATTTGCTCTTGATGTAAGTATTTGTAGAGATACACCTGGGAATGATGCTGAAGCAGTTGAGAAACTCGGAGGCGGCGTGGGGATATTGATTTATGATCGCACAATGATCCCACATTCAAAGTTGAAAGATTTTGTATGTGAACTCGCCGAACAAAATAATATTCCTTATCATTTTACTTCAATTAAAGGAGGATACGACACCGGTTCGATACACCTGACAAACTTTGGTGTTCCATGTTTGGCACTCGGTGTACCAAGCCGTTATGTTCATTCTGGCGCCACTATTATTTCACTTGAGGACTATGAAAACGTGTTGAATTTAATAACATTGATAGTAAAAAATTTGGATACAGAAACCTTGCAACAAATAATATAAGGAGGAATATGGCGAAAAGAATAATAAAACCAGATGCGGTATACTATATTGAGACAACGACTAAAGATTGCATAGAAATCCTTAACGATTTACACTTCGCGAGATTTTTACTTTTATCAATTGGTTATCATCGTTATATGCTCAATTACAAAATATATGCATATTTGATTCTGCCTGAGTCTTTTTATTTAATTGTTCAACCTGGTAGAATGTATACAGTGTCGAAAATAATGAAATTAATTAAGGGGAATTTTGCCCGAAAGTATAATGAATATAAAAAGCGCGAAGGTACAGTGTGGAGTCAAAGTTTTGAAGCAAAAATTATTGAAAATGAAGCGGAATTTAAAGAACGTCTGGACTATATTCATTCACTTCCTGTTGTCAAGGAATTGACCACGGAACCAGGTAGCTATGAATTTTCCAGTTATAATAATTACTCCAGGGCAAGAAGAACAACAATTCAGCTTGTAATAGATCCATTGCCGGAAAAGATCGGATTTAAGAAATAAGAAAAAAGAATTCAACCGTAATCTGGGATAAATTCTGGGCAAGTAAAGATTCGGCTTCTATATATCCGCCCGTAACCAACATTATTGAAGAAGTCAAACAGACATCTTGTATATCAGGCAAAAAGATATTAGAAGTTGGCGCCGGAACTGGCCGCGATGGTTTGAAGATGAGCCAGTGTGGTGGGAATGTCTATCTTTTAGACTATTCAAGAGAAAGTCTCCGTCTTGTCCGTTCCTACATGAAATATGATGAAGTTAAATTCATTCTTGCTGATGCCCGCCAGTGTCCGTTTAAGGATAATTCATTTGATATTGTTTTCCATCAGGGACTTTTAGAACATTTCTCTTCACCTTTCTGCTTATTGTGTGAAAATTATCGGATATTGAAAAAAAATGGGCTATTATTAGTTGACGTACCTCAAACCTTCCATATTTATACAATCCTGAAACAGATCCTTATATTTTTTGGCTTGTGGTTTGGCGGCTGGGAAAGACAATTCACTCTTATGTCATTATCAAAACTTTTAAGAAAGTTTGGATTTGAACCTATATATTATTATGGAGATTGGTCAAGACCTGGTATATTCTACAAAATAATACGAGAACTTTTAATGAAGTTCAGCATAAAACTGCCTATGTATCCGAAATTCTTTGGTAAA
>SOIY01000026.1 GCA_004376785.1 Candidatus Stahliibacteriota bacterium
TCTTCTTCGGAATTAATTTAAGAAATGAGCGGCTATTTTTCTTTGCGATCGCAGCCAATTCATTACCATTATGAATATGTCCTTCTTTTTCCAAAAATACGAGTAGTTTTGATAATATCTCAGGAACATTTTTTCCTGCTTCGGTTGTGAAAGTGAGTTTCCTTGGTGCGTACTCAAGCATAAAATGTTGAAGATGTGAATTATTGAGCTCACGGATTTCCTTATGTTCATCAAAAAACAAATATTCCAGAAAACTTTTAGCTACATAATCAGCATTATCTTTATATATTTTTGTTTTTGACTTTAGAACTTTTGAACTTTGAAAGTCACGGCTCAGGGCATTGGTGAAGTGAACCAATCTTTTTTCTCTTTTTCTCTCCCCACTTTGTTTTTCTTGTATATCAGCTAAACCCATGATTATATTATACTTACGTTAATGGAGATGTCAACCCAGCACTTTTTACTAAAAGTGCTGGGTTGATTTCTTTTTATTTTTCGCTATTATATACTATAATGCAAACTTCAAAATATGATATAATCGTGATTGGTGGTGGTCATGCAGGAATTGAAGCGGCTTTGGCACCGGCACGCATGGGATATAGTGTTTTACTTTTAACATTGAATATTGATAATATTGGTCAGATGTCATGTAATCCATCAATTGGTGGGTTGGCAAAGGGACATCTTGTGAAAGAAGTTGATGTATTGGGTGGTGAGATTGGTTTGCTTGCTGATAAAACTGCTATCCAATATAGGATGTTAAATCGTTCGAAAGGTCCTGCAGTTTGGTCACCAAGAACACAGAATGATCGTTTACAATACAGGGTGGCAGCGCAGGAAATTCTTGAAAATACAAAGAATATTAAGATAAAACAGGAAGAGGCAAGCGAGGTTATTATTGATGATCATAGGGCAATTGGTGTTAAAACAAGTATTGGAAATGAATATCGGGCACATGCTATAGTATTAACTACTGGAACTTTTTTGAATGGATTGATGCATATTGGTCTGGATAGTTTTGCTGGCGGTAGACTTGCAGAAGCTCGTTCATTTTCATTAAGTGAATCTTTAAAAAAATGTGGACTCAATCTTGGTAGGTTAAAGACCGGCACTTCGCCAAGGATTGCCAAAAATAGCGTAGATTTATCGAATCTGCAAGTCCATAAAGGTGAGGAAAAACATTTTACATTTTCATTTCGCACAAACCAGATCACGAATGAACAACTACCCTGTTATATTACACGTACAAACAAGAATACCCATGAGATAATACAGAAGAGTCTTGATCGTTCACCTCTATACACTGGAAAGATTATTGGTGTTGGACCTCGATATTGTCCATCAATAGAAACCAAGATAGTTCGTTTTGCTGATCGTGATTCACATTTGGTCTTTATTGAACCTGAAGGCCGCGATTCAGGAGAGTTTTATCTCAATGGTTTGGCAACTTCTCTACCGTATGATGTACAGCTTGATATGTTACGTAGTATTGAAGGTTTGGGAAAAGTAGAGATAACAAGACCTGGATATGCAGTGGAATATGATTTTGTATACCCTGTTCAGCTTTATCCCAGCCTTGAGACAAAGGCAGTGAAGAATCTTTTCTGTGCTGGGCAAATAAACGGCACATCAGGATATGAAGAGGCAGCTGCCCAGGGTATTATGGCAGGAATTAATGCAGTTCTTAAACTGCGCGATGAAAAGCCATTTGTTCTTAAGAGATATGAGGCTTATATTGGAGTACTAATTGATGATTTGATAACAAAAAATACATTGGAACCCTATCGAATGTTTACTTCGCTTGCTGAACACAGATTGATTTTGAGAATTGATAATGTTGCTGATAGACTGATGCATTACGGTGTAAAATATGGATTGATCAGGGAAGATGAATGGCAGAGGTTTGAACAGGATAGAAAAGAAATTGATAATGCAATAGAAAACCTGAAGAAAATAATTGTGAAATCAGAGATTGCTAATCCTATTTTAAAAGAAAAGAGTGAAAATGAGATACCAGAAGAACGGGGTGGACAGAGCCTTTTTCAAATTCTTAAGAGACCCGGCATTCAATATCAGGATATTGAAAGAATGAGTGATATGAAATTTGAAGAGAATATTGGCACCCGCGTAGAGATCGAGACAAAGTATAACGGTTATATAAAGAGAGAAGATGAAATGATTGAGAAATTAAAAGAAATTGAGAAGATCAGAATTCCTGCGAATTTCAGTTATGTGGATATCAAAGGTTTATCAAATGAAGCAAAATCTAAATTGAGTGAAGTCAAACCAGAAAATCTTGATCAGGCATCAAGGATTCAAGGCATAAGCCCGTCAGATATATTGCTGCTACTGTTACATATTAAAAAAGATGGAAGATAGGAAGAT
>SOIY01000099.1 GCA_004376785.1 Candidatus Stahliibacteriota bacterium
TAGAAAAACTTACGCATAATGATATAATAAAAGTTCTCGATTGTCAATAGAAATCTTGAGAGCGATGAATATTTTTTCAGAGCTCTCACATGAATGTGTTGACATTTTTATTTTTATGGATAAGATTATCATAAAAAGGAGATCGAATGAAGAATAAAATCATAATTTTTTCGATGTTTGTAATAGTGTTACAAGCTTTTGCCATAGATATGGACGAAATAATAAATAAAACCATTGAAAAATACGAAAATTTAAACAGCTTTTATGCTGAATTCAATCAAATACTGTGCGATGAAGTATCAGGTACATGTAGTAATTTTGAAGGAAAAATCTATTTTTTGAGACCGAATTTCTTCCGCATGGAGATGGAAAGCCCAAAGCAGATATATGTTGGTGATAGTGTTTCTTTGTGGGTATATCTACCTGAAAAAAATCGAGCGATAAGGCAAAGTCTCGGTCAAATGCCATTTCAGATAAACCCTGATATCTTCTTAAAAGATTATGAAAAAAGATTCAATGCTGAGTTAACAGATGAAGATAAAAACAGCGTACAAATTACCTTAACACCAAAAGATAAAACTGATATCTACGAAAAAATAATTATTAAAATCCTGAAGGGTAAATTTGAAATTGCCGCTATTACAATAATTGATGAAATAGGATCAGAAAGTAAATTTAACTTTGATAAAATAGAAATAAACAAAAAAATCTCTAAAAAATTGTTTGATTTCAATCCTCCAAAAGGAACACAAATAGATGAATACTAAATTTTTTATGAATAACCGATGTTTTGCCTGTGGTTCTGAAAATACAAATGGATTAAAGATGATAATTAAAGAATCAACAGAAGGTGTTGAATCAATAATAAAACTTCCTTTATGGTGCCAGGGATATAAAAAAACAGTACACGGAGGAATAATATCTACTATCCTTGATGAAATGGCTGTCTGGGCAGCATTTAAGAAAAAAGGACTTAAATGTGTGACAGCAGAACTGAATGTTCGTATCAAAAATGGAATGAATTCCCATGATGAATATATAGCAAAAGGAAAAGTCACCAATGTTAAGCACAAATTAGTACAGGCAGAATCAGAAATAATTAATAAAAATAAAGAATTGATCGCATTTGCCAAAGCCAAGTTGATAAGAATCGATTAACAATTACAAAATCCTAATATGAAAGTGAATTTAATCTCCCTGGGCTGTCCAAAAAATCTGGTTGACTCTGAGAAGATTCTAGGAGCACTCGGTGCTGCAGGTATAAGCATAAGTGCATTGCCTCAAGATAGCGATATAATTATTATTAACACGTGTGGTTTTATCAAACCAGCCCTTGAAGAAACAGAAAATGAAATAGAAAAGGCATTACAGATTGCCGATGAAAATAATAAAAAAGTCTATATATTTGGATGTGCAGTGAATCGTTTTGAAAATGAACTTAGAAATAAATATCCCAGGATTTCTGGTTGGTTTAAATTAGAGGATAAAAAGGAACTTTTACATACTATTAAAGCCAGGGCTGTCAATATATTATCAAGACTACCCACTACCCAAGGATATGCATATCTTACAGTCGCTGATGGATGTTCTAATCACTGTTCTTATTGCACAATACCTACGATCAAAGGTGATTATCACAGCTTTGATATGGATGAATTGGTTAAAGAAGCGATTGAATTGTCAAAACTCGGGATAAAAGAGATAATACTCATTGCCCAGGATACAACAAGATATGGTGTAGATATGTATAATGAACCGATGTTAGTGCCCCTTATTAAAAGCATATCAAAAATTCCAGAAATAGAATGGATAAGAATAATGTATGCTCATCCCAAAAGTATTGATAATGAGATTATCTATGAGATTGAATCTAATAAAAAGGTGTGCAAATATATTGATTTGCCAATTCAACATATAAATAACAGAATTTTAAAATTAATGAATCGAGGAGTTATTAGAAAGAAAATTGAAACAATCATCAAAAGACTCAAGAATATTAAAGGAATTTCTCTAAGAACGACAATAATTACTGGTTTTCCAACAGAAACTAATGATGAGTTCAAGGAATTAATTGAATTCTTAAAAGAGACAGACTTTGATTGGCTTGGTGCTTTTCCTTATTTTAATGAATCAGGTACAAAGGCTGCGCATTTAGAACAAGTACCTGGTAAAATCATTGATTCAAGGTTTAAAAGCATACTCAATCTTCAGAAAAACTTAATAAAAAAGAAGAATACTAAAAGAATAGGAAATATATATAAGACCCTGATTCACAGTCAAAATGGCTATTATATAGGCCATACAGAGTTTACTGCTCCGGATATTGATACCCAGGTTTTAATTAACAATAAAACCCTAAAATTAGGCAATTTTTATAATCTTAA
>SOIY01000147.1 GCA_004376785.1 Candidatus Stahliibacteriota bacterium
TTATAAAGAGGCTGAAATTCCTGAAAATTATAAAGATATTACTGCGCAATATCGAATCGAAATGTTTGAAACTCTTGCAGAACACGATGAGGGTATCTTTGATAGTTATTTCGCCAAAAAGACTATGCCAATTGAAAAAATAAAATCGGTTATTAGAAAAGGGACAATCAATATGCACTATTTCCCTGTCCTGTGTGGTTCTGCATTGAAAAATAAGGGTGTACAAAGACTCCTTGATGCAGTGCTCGACTATCTTCCATCACCAATTGATTTGCCTCCAGTAAAGGCATTTAATCCAAATACATCAGAAGAAGAAATAAGAAAGCCTTCGATCGATGAGCCATTTTCAGCATTTCTATTTAAAACTCAAACTGACCCACACCTTGGTTTATTATATTATATTCGAGTCTATTCTGGCGAAGTTAATAGCGGCGATAAAATACTTGTTTATCCGCCAAAAAGAATTGATAGAGTTGGCAGATTACTATTAATGCATGCTAATAAAAAAGAGGAAAGGCGATCACTCGCTGTCGGAGAAATTGGTGTTATTATAGGTCTGCGAGAATGTAAAACCGGCTATACTCTATGTTCAATCAAACACCCAATATCCTTTGAGGCATTGAAATTCCCTGAGCCAGTAATCTTTGTTTCTTTAGAACCAAAGACAAAAATGGATGATAAGAAACTGGATGACACTTTGAAATATCTGCAGATTGAAGACCCTACATTTAAGGTGAGAACAGATGAAGAGACTGCACAAAGAATAATTTCTGGAATGGGTGAACTGCATCTTGAAATCATTGTTGACCGATTAAGGCGTGAGTTTGGTGTTGAATGTAATATAAGTAAACCCCAGGTTTCATATCGTGAGACAATTACTGAGCAGGTAAAAACTCAAGGAAGATTTATAAAACAGACCGGTGGTAAAGGGCAATATGGAGTTGTAACCCTTGCTATCGCACCAACAGAAAGGGGTAAAGGTATAGTTATCAAAAATAAAATTAGGGAAGGAACTATTCCAAGACAGTTTATATCAGCGATTGAAAAAGGAATAAGAGAACAAACTAAGGTTGGTGTATATTGGGGTTATCCAATTATCGATATTGAAGTTAAAATACTTGATGGTGCTTATCATCCAACTGATTCTTCGGAATTATCATTTAAGATAGCAGCACAGATGGCATTGAGAGATGGGTTTATGAAGGGCAATCCAATTTTATTAGAACCAATAATGTCCTTAGAAATCATCGTGCCTGAAATATATTTGGGTGATGTAATAAATGACTTAAATGCCAGAAAAGGTAATATTTTAAAGATAGAGACGAATAAGAAGGAAAAGATAATAATTGCAAGTCTTGCTCTGGCAAAATCATTTGGTTATGCTACAGATTTAAGATCAGTTACTCAGGGGCATGGTATTCATACAATGCAATTTTCTCATTACGCACCAAAACAAGAAAAAAAAGAAGCCGGGTTTTAATTAAGAAATAAAAATTCAATTAGGAGAAGTTGTGAAAAAAGAATGTATTTTTATTGATGTATTCACAGATAAAGCTTATTCAGGCAACCAGTTGGCAGTATTTCCAAATGCCAATGGGTTGACTACTGAACAAATGCAGAAATTAGCGAATGAAATCAATTATTCAGAAACAACATTTATTCTCGAAGGCAGTGATCCATCAGCAGATTTTGATATAAGGATATTTTCAATAAACATAGAATTACCTTTTGCTGGTCATCCAACATTGGGTACGGCATTTTCAATTATGAATATATTAGATATATGGCATGAAAAAAAAGATATATTAAACCTGAAGACAAAAGTTGGTATTATTCCACTTGAAAAGAAGAACGACGTCATCTGGATGACCCAGAATGAACCAGAATTCTTTGATCAGTACACAGATAAAAAAGAGATTGCCAGTTTAATAAATGTGTCTCCAGAAGATATTTCAGATGATTTGCCTGTTGAAGAGGTCTCAACAGGAAATAAAATGCTCATTATCCCGGTTAAAAGCCTTTCTGCAGTGCAAGGTGCAGAAGGGAATGCGAATGAGTTTAAAAAAATCTTCGGTAATGAACCCAGAGGTCCTTATTTATTTACACGAGAAACTACAAAACCAGACGCTGAACTCCACACGCGATTCTTTGCTCCACATTTGGGTATAATAGAAGACGCGGCTACCGGGTCTGCAGCAGGACCTTTAACAGGATATTTATTAAAACATAATGTTTTTGGGCAATCTTTTGAGGTTGAAAACGAACAGGGGATAGAAATGGGACGACCATCAAAAATATTGATGAAAGGTGAGATTAAAGATAAGAAATATATTATAAAAATTGGCGGTAAGTCTGTTTACGTTGGAAAAGGGGAATTTGAAAT
>SOIY01000281.1 GCA_004376785.1 Candidatus Stahliibacteriota bacterium
TTACTTAGTAACTATCGCCATTCCAATCGCCAGTTCTTTAGTATGGCTTATGCTTACAAGAATATTTTTCACGCCAAGTGATTCAGCAAATTTCTGTGTTTTACCGATTAAATTGACATAGGGTGCACCAGATGGTTCATTTAATACTATGATTTCATTAAATTTTACGCCTCGACGCCAGCCGGTCTTTATTGCTTTTAAGATTGCTTCTTTTACGGCAAATCTTCCTGCCAGTTCTTCAAATCGAAATTTTCCTCTATCTGACAATTTTATTTCTTTATTAGAATAGATACGGTTAAGAAAATTCTTTTTTGTGGTGATAGCATTTTTTATTCTGCTTACCTCAATAATATCAATACCAATACCAATTATTTCCATGCTATTTTTTATGAATTCCTGTTACTGGAGGGCACTTAATCATCACTCGATCGTATTTTCTTCCAATACGAGCCTCGGCTATATAATAGCCGCCAATTTCAATACGGTATCCACCTACAGTGCCTTTAAGAATGCCGCGCGGGCTCTCGTGCCAGTTTACACTTCTTTTTTTATAATTAACTGCGCATATGATATTCAATTCTCCCGGGACTGTTGATAATAGATCTGTGTCAGATGGTATAACAGTTCCCTGGCATTTACCATATACAGTATGTGAATGGAAATCACCAATATATTCAAGTCCTTCAGACAATTTATGGAGAATTTCGTTAATCCTTATTACTCTGTCTTCATCAATCGTTGCATGGGTGGCAGTACTTTCCGCGGTTTGATAGGGTATTGCATATTCGACCATAAATTTATTTTCACCTTTGATGCCAACAAGATAACCAATTGTTTCTTTTTTGAATACTTCTACAGAAGAAGTAACGATTGTTAAAAATGATGGTAAGCTGAGATATGCCTTTATTGGTTCTTGTATATTCTTATTGTTTTCAGTCATTAAGCCTCCCATATTCCTTGAGGATATTATTGATTCGTTTTACGCATCTTTCTTTACCGATTAGTTGCAAAGTATCGAAAAGCGGTGGTCCACCAGCACAACCTGTGACATAGACGCGCAGTGGGTGAATCCACTGTTTTACCTTTAAATTATTATCTGAACCATAATCTCGTAATTTTATTTCAATCTCTCCTGCATCATCAAAGGGGTGAATTTCTTTGATTACTTGTAATAATTTCTGCATTATATGTAATGTTTCTTTATCTAGATGTTTTTTAAGCGTATCGTGTTCATATGTAAAATCATCTTTAAAGAAGAATCTTCCATTTTTATCAATATCACTGAGAGTTTTTAATCTTGGTTGCATAAGATCACAGACTTTCTGAATCCAGTCTGAGTTGCCTTCAATATCTTGTGCAGTCATCAGACCAGATTTGATAATAAAGGGTTTAAGTAGTTGCTTAAACTCAGGGTGAGACAATTGCATGATATACTGCTGATTCATCCATTCGAGTTTAGTTATGTCAAATACTGCATTTGCTGAGTTAACACGATCAAGCATAAATCGGTTAGCTAACATGTCTTTATCTAATTTGCCATTTCTTATGAATATCTCTTGATCATCGCCTGGAGACCATCCAAGTAATGCAAGATAGTTAACCAAAGCATCAGGTAAAAATCCTTTTTCTTGGTATTCTCGTAGCGACACGGCACCATGCCGTTTTGATAGTTTGCTTTTATCTTTACCAAGGATTAAGGGCAAATGAGCGAATTCTGGTTTCTGCAGATTTAGCGCTTCATATAAGAGAATTTGCTTGGGCGTGTTTGTTATATGGTCAGCTCCCCTGATCACGTGAGTTATCTCCATTTCATAATCGTCCACAACGCAGGCGAGATTATACGTCGGTGTTCCATTAGCACGTTGTATTATGAAATCCTCAATGTCTTTTGAATCCCTTGAGATTTCGCCATACACGATGTCTTTGTACGTCACTCCATGATCAGGGACAAGGAATCTTACCGCTTTAGGCGTGTTTGATTTCTCTTTTTCTGCGCGTTCTGCTTTGGAAAGATTGAGGCATCTTCGATCATACTTCCAGTCTTCTTTCTTTTCATATGCTGCTTGTCTTTCTTTTTTCAGGTCTTGGGGGTTACAATAGCAATAATACGCTTTTCCTTCTTTTATCAGTTTTTCAATATGTTTTTTGTAAATGTCCATTCGCTTAGATTGATAATAGGGTCCTTCATATTGACCCATGCCTAACCATGCCATACCCTCCAAGACGACTTTAATCATGTCTTCAGACGATCTTTCGACATCAGTGTCTTCTACTCTGAGAATAAATTTACCTTTGTTATGTTGGGCAAACAGCCAATTATAAAGGGCAGTGCGAGCACTTCCAACATGGAAAAATCCTGTTGGACTCGGCGCCATTCTAAC
>SOIY01000296.1 GCA_004376785.1 Candidatus Stahliibacteriota bacterium
AATGTTTTGAAATTAAGAATTTGGTATTTGGATTTTATTTGTAATTTGGTGCTTGGGATTTGGAACTTACTTAGTTCATCGGGGGGTTGACTTTTTCAGAAATTTTAATAGAATATTAATTATGGTATCAACGATTGAAAAGGGCATAGAGGATATTAAAAAAGGAAAACCAGTAATCGTTGTTGATGACGAAAACCGGGAGAATGAAGGCGATTTTATCGCTGCTGCAGAGAAAGCTACAGCAAAATTAATAAATTTCATGACAAAACATGGACGCGGTCTTATTTGCGTTCCGCTTACACAGAAACGGCTTGCAGAGTTAGAGATACCAATCATGGTGCAGGAGAATACAGCTTTACATGGAACACCATTCACTATCAGTGTCGATGTGAAAAAAGGAACAACGACTGGTATTTCTGCCTTTGATCGAGCCAGGACAGTAAAGGCATTGATTGATATAAAGATAAAGCCTAAAGATTTTGCTCGTCCTGGGCATATCTTTCCTTTAAGGGCGGTAAAAGGTGGGGTTCTGCGCAGGGCAGGTCATACTGAAGCCAGTGTTGATTTAGCAAGGCTTGCTGGTTTTTATTCGGCAGGAGTACTATGCGAAATAATGGATTCTAATGGCAGAATGGCGCGTCTGCCAAAATTGAGAAAGATTGCCAAACAATTCAATTTACAGATAATAACGATCAAGGATTTGATTGAATATCGCAGGAAAAAGGAGAAGCTGGTTGAACGCATTCTTGAAACTGCGCTGCCCACAAAATACGCCGAGTTTCGTTTGATCTTATATGAGGACAGGGTCACCAGAGATCATCATATTGCCCTGGTTCTTGGTAATGTAAGAAATGGAAAGGACATTCTGGTCAGGGTTCATTCCCAATGCCTTACTGGTGATGTGTTTCATTCGTTGAGATGCGATTGCGGCGACCAGATGGAGGCGGCGCTGAAACTTATTTCAAAGAAAAAGAAAGGTGTTTTTTTATATATGCGGCAGGAAGGCAGGGGAATTGGTCTGGAAAACAAGTTGAAGGCATATAAATTACAGGATAAAGGTCTTGATACTGTTGAGGCAAATCTGGCATTGGGTTTTCCTGCCGATTTAAGGGATTACGGGATTGGTGCTCAGATCCTGGTTGATTTGGGGTTGTCGTCTGTAAGGCTTTTAACTAATAATCCCAAAAAAATTATCGGTTTAGAGGGATATGGGTTGAAAGTGACTAAGCAGATCCCGATTTTCATGGCTCATAAGCATAATGTTTGCTATTTAAAGACTAAAAGGGAAAAGCTTGGCCATTTGATACCCGAGTCAGTTTTTGGAAATATAGAGCGTTGTGATCAGGAAAAAAAGGTATTAAAAACCAGAAGCAAAAAAGGAAGAAAAAAAAGAGAGAGGAAAAATTTATGAAAGAAATAAAAGGAAATTTAATAGGTAGAGGCAGAAAGTTTGCGATAGTCATTTCTCGGTTTAATGAATTTATCTCAAAAAGATTGCTTGATGGTGCAGTTGATTGTTTGACTAGACACGGAGTCGGTGGACAGGATATAGCTATCTACTGGACACCAGGTAGTTTTGAGATTCCTGGTGTTGCACGCAGAATAAAAAATATGAAATATGATTGTGTTCTCTGCCTTGGCGCCATAATAAGGGGTGATACGCCCCATTTTGAATATATCACAAGCGAAGTGATAAAAGGCATTGCGACACTTAATTTGGAAACGGGGACACCATTTGTTTATGGTATAATCACTGCTGATACTACAGATCAGGCTGTTGAGCGGGCAGGAACAAAAATGGGGAATAAAGGTTGGGATGCAGCGATAACAGGATTGGAGCTTGTTGATCTTTATTCAAAGATAAACCCTGTTAGAAAACGCGGATAGAACATTGAGCCATGACCGAAATGTTGGATTTTCTAACGATGGTGAACTAGATGGGTCGAAGATTGGCGCGCGAAATTGCTTTAAAAATTCTATATCGTTATGAAGAAGGAGATACAAACTTGCCCGGTATTTTACGTGGGATTTTAGAAGAAAAAGAATACAAGAATAGTGATAAAGAATTCTGTAGACATCTGGCAGAACAGACGGTCAATAATTTAGATACAATAGATGAACATATAATAAAGGTTTTAAAGAATTGGCCATTTGATCGTATTTCAGTAATTGATAAAACAATCCTTCGCCTTGGCACTTGCGAGATTCTATATTTCAACGACATTCCAGTTCAGGTGTCAATTAACGAAGCGATTGAGATTGCAAAAAAATACGGTGGTAGTGAATCCGGTAAATTTATTAATGGCGTTCTTGACGCCGTAAAGAAGAATTATGAAAGTAGCAATAATAAGTGATATTCATTCAAATTTAGAGGCGTTGCAAACGGTTATAAAAGATATTAAGAAAAGGCGTATCAAGAGGATTTTTTGTCTTGGAGATTTAGTGGGTTATGGAGCGAATCCAAATGAATGTATAGAATTATGTATGAGGGAAGCCAAAAGTATGGTGGCGGGAAACCATGATTGGGCGGCTATTGGAAAAACAGATATTTCTGTTTTTAATCCAGTCGCTGCTGAGGCAATACGCTGGACCAAAAAAAGTATTAGTAAAAATAACTTTAACAAATTGAGTAAGCTTAAGCTGACTGAAACAATAGAGGGTATACTATTAGTACATGCTTCACCACAAAAACCTGAACAATGGGACTATCTGTTTGCTTTAGATGAATTCAAAAGACAGTTTGAGTTTTTCAAGTCGCAGGTTTGTTTTGTAGGGCACTCTCATATTCCAAGCGCAGTGTTTCAGGATGCTAATGGATACACTGATTTTTTAGGAGATAATCTTTTTCCATTAATTGATAACAGAAAATACATAATAAATATCGGTAGCGTAGGCCAACCAAGAGATCTTGATCCCAGAGCAAGTTATGCAATATACGATGGCAATAATAAATCGATTGAAATTGTCCGATTGAATTACAATATTCCTCTGGCACAGCAGAAGATAATTGATGCAGGATTGCCTGAAGTACTTGCTGAAAGGTTGTTGGCTGGTAGATAATTGGGTTTATGTTGTTAATTGATCATTTTTTGATATTTGTATATAATAAACTTAAAGAATAGATTTACTGTCTAAATTTTAGAATAATTTTTTGTTTAGGAGAAAAGCAATGAAAAAAAAGGGTCCAGTGACCAGATTAAAAGAAGAGATTGAAGAAAAAAATAAACAGGTGGAAGAATTAAATGATAAATATCTAAGGGTATATGCTGATTTGGATAATTATCGTAAGCAAATGCAAAAAAAGATGGAAGACTACAGGAGATCTTATGAGATTGAATTCTTCAATAAGATTATTCCGATCCTGGATAGTTTTGACAGGGCATTGAGTGGTGCTGAGTTTAATGCAAATTTTGATAATTTTTACAAGGGCGTTGAGATTATACACAGACAGTTAAAGGAAGCTCTGAAATCACTTGGTTTAATTGAATTTTCAGGGCTTGGTGAGGTTTTTGATCCGAGTCGACATGAAGCAGTGGCAACTGTGTCAACTGATGAGCAGCCAGAGGACATTATTGTTGAGGAAATTAGTAAGGGATATATTGTTGACGACCGCGTAATTAAACCAGCGAAAGTATATGTTTCTAAACAAAAAGAAGGAGGTCAAGAAGATGGCGAAAATAATAGGGATTGATTTAGGAACTACAAATTCATGTGTTGCTGTAATGGAAGGTGGACAGCCGACTGTTATTCCCAATCCAGAAGGCAGTAGAACCACACCTTCGATTGTAGCATTTACGAAGACCGGTGAGAGGTTAATTGGTCCATTAGCAAAGAGGCAGGCAATCACTAATCCTGAAAACACCGTATCTTCGATTAAACGTTTTATGGGCAGAAGGTATAGTGAGATTACGAATGAAATAGCACGGTTTCCTTTTAAGATAGTGGAACACGATAATGGTGATGCCTGGGTTGAAGCTGGTAGTAAACAATATTCACCCCCGGAAATATCCGCAATGATTTTACAGTATTTAAAACAATCGGCAGAGGCATACCTTGGCGAAAAGGTGACAAAAGCGGTTATTACTGTTCCAGCATATTTTAATGATTCCCAACGTCAGGCAACTAAGGATGCCGGTAAAATAGCAGGTCTTGAGGTGATGCGAATAATTAATGAACCTACAGCTTCTGCATTGGCATATGGACTTGAAAAGAAAAAAACCGAAAAGATTGCAATTTATGATTTTGGTGGTGGAACATTTGATATATCTATTTTAGAAATTGAGGAGAATGTTTTCGAAGTTAAATCTACAAATGGTGATACGCATCTGGGTGGCGATGACCTGGATGAAAGAATCATGAATTATATTGCAGAAGAGTTTTTGAAGGAACACGATATAGATCTACGCAAGGATCTTACTGCATTACAGAGAATGAAAGAGGCTGCGGAAAAGGCAAAATGTGAACTCTCCAGTGTTATGGAGACGACGATTAGTCTTCCATTTATTGGTTCTGATAAGGACAAAACACCACTTCATTTAGAGATGAAGATGACTCGAGCAAAACTCGAATCTCTGGTTAATGATCTGGTTCAACGTTCTATACCACCGTGTAAACAGGCACTTTTGGATGTAAAACCAGATGGAATTCAACCCTCAGAAATCAATGAAGTTATCCTTGTTGGTGGTCAGACAAGAATGCCATTGGTTCAAAAGGTCGTTCGTGAGTTATTCGGCAAAGAACCCCATAAAGGAATTAATCCTGACGAAGTGGTTGCAATTGGTGCAGCAATACAGGCTGCAGTTCTGAGTGGCGAAAAGAAGGATATTCTTCTGCTGGACGTTACACCATTAACCCTCGGTATTGAAACTTTGGGTGCGGTTAGGACTGAGATAATTCCTCGAAATACTACTATTCCTACAAGAAAGGCTCAAATATTTAGTACAGCCGAAGATAATCAGACTGCAGTTACTGTTCATGTACTGCAGGGTGAAAGGCCTATGGCAAACCAGAACCGAACACTTGGCAAATTTGATCTGTATGGTATACCTCCAGCTCCAAGGGGCATACCACAGGTTGAAGTTACATTTGATATAGACGCAAATGGTATTCTACATGTTTCGGCAAAGGATATGGGCACTGGTAAAGAACAGAAGATCAAGATTACTGCTTCAAGTGGATTGTCAAAAGAAGAGGTTGAAAGGATGGTTCAAGAGGGAGAAGAGCATACGGCTGAGGACAGAAAACAGAAGGAATTGATTGATATTAGAAACCAGGCAGACGGCGTTATTTACTCAGTAGAAAAGACACTCAAGGATTATGGTGAGAAGATTTCATTTGAAGAACGTAGTGAAATTAGCAAAAAACTTGAGGATTTAAAAAAGAAAAAAGACGAAACTGATATTGCAGTCATCAAACAGGCAATTGATGATCTGCAGCAGTCGGTTTATAAACTATCTGAAGCAGTATACAAAGGTGCGGCACAGGCTCAGCAGGCAGCTGCTGAAGGAGAACAGCCTCAGGAACCTTCAAAAGCAGAACCAGAAAAAGAACAAAAAGAGGAAGCGCCAGGAGCACAAGAAGGCACTGAATATCGAGTAGTTGATGAGGAACCGGATACAGATAACTGATAGCAGATGATAGATGATTGATGAAAGATGAATTTCAAAATCTGTGTATATCAGTGTCTGCCGTAGGTAGATAATCCGTGTGATCTGTGTAGTATGAAGAAAGATTATTACGAAATATTAGGAATTTCAAAGAATGCACCCCAAGAAGAGATAAAGAGGGCATATCGGAGAAAGGCAAAGCAACACCATCCAGATATGAATCCTGAAAACAAGAAAGAGTCTGAGGAAAAATTCAAGGAACTCTCTGAGGCTTATGAAATCTTGATGGATCCCAGAAAGAAACAACTCTATGATCAATATGGACACGATGGTGTGTCACAGGCATTTCGTGGCGGTGGTTTTTCTTGGGATGACTTTCACCATTTTGATGACCTCCAGGATATTTTGGGTAGTCTATTTGGTGATTCGCCATTTGAGAACCTTTTTGGCTTTACAAGGAGACCATCAAGACAACGTCCGAAAAAGGGCGGCGATATTCATGTGATTCTCAAGGTGTCACTTGAAGATATTGTAACAAGGATAAAGAAGAAGTTTAAAATCGACCGCTATGAAGCCTGTTCGGATTGCAATGGCAAAGGAGGATATGATTTCATGAACTGTCTCCAATGCGGCGGCACAGGGCAGGTGAGAACTCAATCGCGTAGTTTCTTTGGAACATTTACCAGTATTTCGACCTGCCCGAGGTGTCAGGGTAAGGGACAGGTTATAAAAAATCCCTGTGTAAAATGCCAGGGCAAGGGAAGAATCAGGAAAACCAGAACAATTGAAATTCAGATACCGCAGGGTATAGCAAATGGTCAATATATTGTTTTACGAGGTGAAGGACATTTTGGATTAGGAGGAAAAGGAAGTATTATTGTACAATTTGAAGAAAAACCTCATGCATATTTTGAGCGAAGAGGATATGATCTTTATATTAGGATTCTTATGCCCTATTCCAAATTGATTCATGGTGGTGTAATAAATATCCCTGGTTTAAATGGAAAACAGCAGAAAGTAAAAATACCAAAGGGAAGTAGTGCTCCTGAAATCATTCGGGCACGAGGTAAAGGCATGTCGCGGCCTGATGGCGGTCGTGGTGATTTATATGTGGAACTTGATTTAAAACCCCTGAAGGCTAAAGATAAAAGTTTACACGAAATACTTGAGAAGTTGAAGGAATATGAGGGAGAACCAACTCCGAGGAAAAGAGGAACCTAAAAAAATTACAAATTCCAAAAGCCAAATTTCAAATAAAATCCAAATGACAAATGGCAAATAATTCAATGTAGCTGTTTGATTTATCAAACTAAAGATGAAATTACTTAGCGGATTTAGTATTTAGTGAATAGCCAGCTTCATAATTTGTTCTATACACCACCAGAAAACATCTCACATAAGAAAATCATTATCAGCGGTGAAGAATTTCACCATCTTAAAAATGTTTTGAGAAAAAAAATTGGTGACACAATTTTTGTAACTGGCGGTAAAGGACATAGATATAAAATAAGGATTACAAACATTACCAGGTCACAAATAGATGCTGAAATTATAGACAAGATACAGGTAAAAAGAGGAAGAGGCATAAATCTAACACTTGCATTTGTGCCACTCAAGGGACTGAGGAATGATATTATTTTTGAAAAAGGAACTGAGTTGGGAGTGAGGAGATTTTTTCCATTTATCTCACATTATTCCATAATACCCACAGTGACGCAGTCAAAACTGAAACGTTTTAAAAAGATTGCTATAAGCGCAATGCTGCAATCTCAACAATACTATACTCCTGAGATTATTTTTCATAAAGATTTAAATAATCTATTAAATAATTTTAGAAATTTTAATCTTGTTTTTGTTGCGGACAAAAATGGGAAATCAGTTATACCTCATGGAGCGAAATCTATTCTATATATTGTTGGACCAGAAGGAGGATTTGCTGATTCAGAGATAGAAATGTTTGAGAATAATGGCGTAAATATGTTATCACTTGGTCCAAACCGTCTGCGTAGCGAAACAGCAGCAATAGTTGGTATTGCTAAAATACTGAGTGCATATGG
>SOIY01000146.1 GCA_004376785.1 Candidatus Stahliibacteriota bacterium
TCTTATGTCTTGCCGCGTGGCAATTCGTATTGACTGCAACCGGGAAAGATGCGATGTGTCGGGGGTGGACTTCAATGAAAACATCGAGCGCAGTTGTTCTGCCGCCAAGACCCATCGGACCGATACCGAGGTTGTTTATTTTTTCAAGCAGTTCTCGTTCAACATCAGCATAGAATGAATCCGGGTTCCTTTGACCGATATCGCGCAAGAGAGCTTTCTTGGCGAGGAAAGCAACGTATTCAAAGGTTCCGCCAATACCAACGCCGATGACTGTGGGTGGACATGGATTCGAGCTTGAACGCGTTACACGGTCGATGACAAAGTTTTTCACACCTTCAATACCGTCAGCCGGTTTCATCATTTTCACTTCGCTCATATTTTCACTACCACCGCCTTTTGGTGCAACCGTGATTTTTATTTTGTCACCAGGTACGATCGACGTATGCACGATGGCTGGTGTATTGTCGCCGGTATTCTTTCCTTTCACAGGATCGGAAACAATTGATTTTCTCAGGAATCCTTCAGTATAACCTTTTTTTACTCCATCATTGATTGCTTTGATAATATTGCCTTTGACATGAGCATCTTCACCCATCTCCAGAAAAACGACAGCAAAGCCACAGTCCTGACAGATTGGGATTTTTTCCGTTTTCGCAATTTCAGCATTCTTGAGCAATTGACCTAAGATATCCTTACCAGTTTCGGATTCTTCTTTTGCCAAAGCCTGCTTAAGTACGTTGACTACATCGTCGCCCAGATAGTAATTAGCATCCATACACAGGCGAGCTACTGCATCTACAATGGTGTTATAATCAACTTCTCTCATTTAGCCTCCTTTATATTTAGCCTGCGGCTAAATACACGGATTTTCGCAGATCTCCGTCTCCTTGTTTTTATAATTTCCGCATCCAAATCTAAACCAATTAACCAATCATTTGGCTGGTGAAAGAACATAGACGGTTGTCTTTTCAGGCAAACCTTCTTTCGTAACCTCGAGTTCACGATCTATTTTTTCTACTTCTTTACCTTGCACAAAATCGTCAATAGGCGCGATTGGAAAACCACATTTATCAGTTTTAAAATGCATGGGAATGACGATTTTAGGTTTAAGAACATTGATGACACTCTCTGCTACTTTGGCGTCAATTGTGAAGTAGCCGCCAACCGGAACGAACAGTACATCAACATTGCCTATACCTTTAATTTCTTCGGGACTCAGATCATGACCAAGGTCTCCGAGATGGACAATGTTCATTCTATCAATGATCATATTAAAGATGATATTGGTACCGCGTTCTTTACCCTTGCTCGTATCATGATAGACATTGACACCGCTGATTTTTATGTCTTTTATGACCTTGGCATCAGCACTTTTTACAAAGGTTGGATCACCGTTTATTTTGGTTTCGTTATGGTCGTCATGTTCGTGCGAAATTGTGACGATATCAGCTTCTTCGGTTATTTGATCGTACTTTATGCCGCCATCAAAACAACCAGGTTTATAGGGGTCAGTTATGATTCTGACGCCAGTATCTGAGGTTATTAGGAAAGCCGCATGTCCTAGAAATTTGACCTTCATGATAACTCCTTTCTCGTACAAACAAAATGTTCTGTAATATCTTTATACTTGTACTTGTTTCGTGTATTCGAAACTGAGTTATTATATAGAAATTGCGCGGAAAATCAAGGGGGATAGTGAACGAAATAGAGATCAGCATTGACTTATTGTGGATAATAAGTAAAATAGACCATGTCGCTGTTGACTGATTTGATTGAGAAACTTCAATGGCTGCCTGGTATTGGCAGAAAAACAGCTCAGCGCCTTGCATTTTATCTGCAGAAAATGGATAAGGCACAGGTGCAGGAATTGACAGATGCTATCACGCGAGCGCGCATGCATCTTAAGGAATGCTCAATATGCCGCAACTTAGCAGAACAGGATCCCTGTGAGATTTGCGAGGATGCGTCCCGGGATAAAGAACTTATCTGTGTTGTAGAGCAGCCATCAGATGTGATGGTCATTGAGAGAACGAGTGAATATAAAGGTCTTTATCATATTCTGCACGGAGTGATATCGCCGATTGATAATGTGGGTCCTGATGATTTAAGGATTCAGGCATTGCTTAAGAGAATAAATTCACAAAAAATTGACGAAGTAATTATTGCAACCAATCCCACAACTGAAGGTGATGTTACTGCAATCTATATTGCCAAACTACTTAAACCTTTAGGTATTAAGGTAACAAGGATTGCCCGGGGACTGCCCATGGGCAGTGACCTGGATCTTGCTGATATTACAACCCTGACAAGGGCGTTGGAAGGAAGAAGAGAGATTTAATCCGCATAATGCGGATTAAATCTCAAGCTCCAAATTCCAA
>SOIY01000163.1 GCA_004376785.1 Candidatus Stahliibacteriota bacterium
CTGCCCTTTACCCATAAATCATCCATATCAAACATTAGCTACCCTTGAGCATAAATCCTTCACACATCAGCTGTAAGTGTGTATAACCTCGCCACATTAATTGGTGACCAGGAGGTGGATCGTTTGAGCGCCATAGGTATCCACCAATATTTGCTACCAATTTTACCATGTCGCCGAGACAATCTGGGAGATTTGTAGTTTTTTTTTAGCATAGGCTTTCAGCACTTTAATTTCCAAGTTTGAAAACAGAACCTCAGGAGGTAACTCCGGTGCCTCTCTTCCCAGTAATGTCATGAGCATAATTCGCCATGCAATCACCATATTTATTGCCACTGCTCGTTTTTGTCGCTCGGCAGTTTTGTGAGCCAGTTCTTCTACTTTGCACCCGGATTTCAAAACTCGATGCCAATCTTCGATACGCCAACGCAGACAATACCATTTTACACAATTCAATGCATCGTCAATTGATTTAATATTAATTGTTGTTAATAAAAACCACTCAAGTCGATCTGTATTCGCAGGCGGGTTGTCCTCTCTCACATGAACAACCCATATTGCAATCGGATCCTTATCATTATAATACTGCGGAGGATTAAACTTTACTTGTAAATAGCGAACAGATACTTTCGCAATACGCATGGGTCTTTTGGCGCGTGCTTTCTGTTTACTCTTTTTCGATCGGGCACTTTGCCGAGGGATTTTGATTTCAATTTGAGCTTGAACCGGCGCGTGTCTTGCTGTTTCAAATAACTTGTGTTCCCCAGTGGTTCCACGGTTGTGTTTGGCACGTACCAGCAGATTAACACCGGAACAATTTTTGCGTTGATCATCAAACAGTTCAAAAAAATCTCCCTCTCGATCCATGACGTTAATCAAAGATGTGTGCGGCATCCGAGCCTTTAGATCCATACAATCACGCAACCCCTCAATCCAACAGAAAGTTTTCTTTTCTTCAATAGGAATTGCTGATGCAGATCGTTTATCATCTTTTGATTTTAGTTCAGGTGCCGTACATTCAGATCGCAGTACACCCAGAGGTAGACCATCTGTGGTTACTGCAATCGTAGAATGCATATGTAATCCGCGGCTTATTGCCCCGGTCTGATTCGAACCAATCACCCCAAGACCTTCGCACTGATCAAGATTGTTGTAATTGAGATCACTACCGTCCTGGATACATAAAACAATATTTTCCGCTTTCATCCGACGGATCGTTTGTTCACGGTGTGGCAAAAGGATATTAGGCATGGTAACTGCTGAATCATCCGGTTTATCAATTAATCGGTAGTAAGCTTTAACTTTCGACCAGTTACCACCTGCGGCACCATTATATGTACAACAAGGATTCATAGCTTTATTAACTGCAATTTCAACAAGTCGATCACTCAATCGTTTATCTCCAAGAGGAGCACCGCCAAACTCATTTTCCGCCCAATTCTCACTATCGATACATGAATAAAGATTAAGTGCACCTAAACCACTATTTACGGGAAGTCCTATCTTTACACGAAAATCTCTATCAAGCTCATAGACATAAATGTCTTTGACTGTTTCTTTACATTTTTTTAACAGGTCTTGTCGCCCCCTGCCTTTGGTACGGCCAATCAATTGCCAGTTTGCAGCTTTGTAACACGTACCTTTGTAATGACTGATATCAACAAAACTCTCGATAAGAAGTGGACGGTGACCATAACGAATCTCAAAATCTACAGGAAACTTTTTAATAGCCATGCCAAGGACGCAGGAAGCAAGATTTTTACATTCTATGCTGGAACGGATTAAAAACCTGCTCATATTTACAACATGGTGCAAATTTTCCTGCCGTACATTCCAATCCCAGCCAATCCATTTATCACGATCTTCAAGGTGTAAAGCAGCAGAACTGAAGCTTATACCGCCCAGCCAGCCATGTTCCGATTGTATAAGATAACGAAGCTGACGACCAACCAGTGGGCCTGCACCTCGTGGATGATCCTGAATCATCAGTTCATTCCAAATCCGCATGTATTCTTCTGTCTCTACGGAAACTAATTTTAATTCACATATTTTCCCAACTTCATTCGGTACTCCTTGTGGCTCAGGTACAGGTTCGTCAAGACGACGTGGACTCTTTTTGACACTTCCTGTTTTGTTGGGAACCGGCAAAACAAATAAACCATCTTGCTCCAGTTTACGTAAAGCTTTCAAGCATCCGCTACGTTGTCTTTCACCACGCGGATTAATAAATTTAAACTGATCGCAAATAAGATCTGCCATTTTTGTTCTGTTTATGTTAGTGTTTGTATCGAGCATGTTGTTGATCTGCTCGATGGCCTCGGGTTGTGATAGGGTTCGTTTAATTTGATTTTGTATTTTCATGCCTGCAATTTATACTA
>SOIY01000298.1 GCA_004376785.1 Candidatus Stahliibacteriota bacterium
ATCAAAGACATGATTCAATTATATCGTCAAAAAAAGAATTGTCAATTAGATTCTAAGAGATTTCTGAAAAAGATCAGAAATCTTCGATTACAATGATTTTCATAAGATTACAACGATGACAATTGCTGAAATATTAGGGAGAGGGAAATTGAATAAAGATGAGATTGCTTCGCTCACGCTCGCAATGACGGCAGAGGAGAGGGAAATCATATTAATTGACATCTTAATAATAATATCTATAATATTTTATGGAATTTAAAACTGCGAAATTGGATAAGATTGCAACTGTTGTATCTATTGCTACTACTGTATTTTTGGTTGGGCTTTCAATATTTTTTATTATCAAAGTACCTTTTGGCTGGGCTTTTGCAATTTTCATGATGCTTGTTATTATAATATCATATTTATTAAGTCCAAAAAAATATTCTTTTGAAGGCGCTAATCTGATAATCGAAAAAGTAATAGGAAAGAAAATAACCATTCCGTTTAATGAAATTGAAGGATATGTTTGGATACCTGATTTTACAAAATTGAAGGTAGTGCGCACATTTGGTAATGGCGGATTATTTGGGTATTATGGTATGTTCTCAACTGCCGAATATGGAAGTGTCAATTGCCAGTTAACAAGTTTAAAGAATATCTTTATTATCAAATCTAAAAAAGGCAATTTTGCATTGTCCCCACTTGAACCTGATAAATTCGAAGAACATCTTAAAGCAATAGCTTCTAGCATGACCGGTGAAATAGAAATCATCAAACCGATTCCACAAGAAGAAATGGTACGTGCAAATCCTCTAATACTAATCATTCCCATATGTATTTTTATCCTTACCATAATTATCATTCTATTAAACTATGCACAATTACCTGAGCGTATTGCAATTCATTTTGATTTTCAAGGTAATCCGGACGGATGGGGTTCAAAAACTTCATACCTTATAGCTGGCATAGTTCCGTCTTCTATTTTGTTTGCACTCAATATTATCATATTCTTTTTTGCTCGAAGAGCATCATCAAATCCAGGTATACCGAACTTTCTCGTTATTATTATGTCTTTTATAATGCTTTTTGTTGGTTATACATCATTTGATGCTTATTGGTTTAATAAATACAATACCCATTTAATTCCCCTTCCTTATAGTATTGCAGTATTTGTAATTAGTATAGTACTTTTATTATTGTTCTATTACCGAAAAATCGTAAAAACGAAAACCTCGTAGGACATTCATTATCATACCGGAATAAACCTGCACAAATTATATTGTAAAACTTGCTATCTGTAGTATTCAGTCTTGAATCTTTTTATTTATTTCCTTGATTACTAAATAAGCTTCTTTCTCTTTCTCAAGCACCTTTGTAAGTATTTCTATTTCTGTATTTCTCATCTCATCTGTCCAATCATCTCTTTTTTCTACCTGGAATGGATATGGCGCAATCTTTTCCGCGCTGGTCATCAATTTATTTTCTGTCTCATATATTGAAGCTAATTTGATTATATCGTCTTCACCTTGAGCAAACTGGGTAGCAAATGATTTTAAATATTCAGCTCCAACCATTCGGTCATCAGCGAGGCGCTCAAATATCCAGGCATTTGTAAGCATTATATCATTGAATTTTTCGTCATCAAAGGACTCAAATTTGTCTTCTTTTAATTTTTTTATCCAGTATTCGATCGCAGCAGTTCCTGAATAGTATGCCTTATACTTTTTTGTTTCATACAGGTCCTGGGCAATTTTAAGCGACTGTACAAAATTCCCATTATCATCTATATTACCTTTTTCTTGATTAACAATAATAACAGCCCATGGAAATTTCTCTGCAATATCATAGCCTTCTCTTCGATCAAAATAGGTTCGGACAATCAATTCTTCACCATTTTTTTGATAACCAATAATCAAACCCCATTCAGGTATTTCAATAAGGTCAATAGCAATTACCGGCATATTTTTATCAATCGCTGCCATAATTTTTTGTTGTATCTTCTCTTTATTTTCAGATTCCTTATCAAAGATTGATTCCTGGTTTAGATTTAGACTCTTCACTGAAGCTGCCCCACAATCAAATCCAACAGTCGCATCTGGCGCACTTGGACACCAATCTTCATAGAATTGAACTCTAAATACAGCACCACTCGTGCCCATTAAATATGTATAATCCTTTTGAATTCCAAGATATTCTGCAATTCTTGTTAGCGCGGCTATAAAGGAACTTGATTCGCCAGTACCCCAGTCAAGACGACCGATCCCTTCAATTATTACTGCATCCTTTTCAAATTCAATATCAGGTAACAGCTCTTTCAAGTAGATACCGATAATTCCTTTTGGTATTGTGAAACTTATTATATTTTCATCCCGCTTAATAACGACCTCAACACTATCAGTTACAACCTCATCCTTCAACATCCCCAATTTTTCAATACAGCAAACCTCTTTGCCGCTATAACTAACTATTACATCACCTGGCTTCATACCGGCAATTTCTCCTGAACTACCTGGAACAACACCAGTTATGATAAGTCTTTGATCTTTATCAGATTTTTTTTCACACTCCTTTGTTTCGAGTGCAACAAGAAAAGAAAAGGTGATTATGATAAAAGTCAGGATTTTAACGAAAATACCTATTTTATTTTTCAACATAAATACCTCCCCCATAGATTTATTGTTATCAATTTTGTAGACATTTGTAATGATGGGTTCTCAAACTAATTTTTTATTTAAAAATCTCTTTTCCTTTACCGACAATTTTATTCAATTGTTCTTTAAAATAATCGGTATTTTCTACAATATGTTTTGGTATTTGCTGCACATAATACTCCCAGGATCTTCTTATCTCTGCTCCCAAAAGTTGGGCAATTGTTCCATCACGAAGGCCTTCTTCTACTTTATCATTATTATATAGTACCAGATCCGAGGCAAGTGCCTTTGCAAGCCGTCTTGCCCTCTCGTTCCATTTCTTATCCTCCTCGCTCATCTCTCGTGTTACACTTGGTTCTGGTTTTGTTTCAACTGATGGTTGAGGTTCAGACTCCTGTGGCGGAGCTTGTGCTGGTGGACCCGGTGCCTCGGTTGGAGCCTCTGGTACAGGAGCCGGCTCTGACGGCATTTCTGGTTGCGAAGGCGGAGCAGGCTCAGGTTGTACGGGTTTTTCGTCGGGCTCAACAGGTAGGGGCGCAGGTTCTTCTTTTTTAATAAAAATAATGTGCTGGCATTTTTGGCATCTTACTTTTACACCGGCTAGGGGAATTTTGTTTTCATCAATATTGTATTTTGCATGACAATTACTGCATTCTACAATCATTTTTTATCTCCTTATAAATATCCTGGCACTGTGTTTTAAGTACATCTACAGTGCTGTTATTTTTGATGACAAACTTTGCCAGATTTGACATTTCAGCTTCACTCTTTTGCGACTCTAAGATCTGTCTGAAAAGTTGCTTATCAATACCCCTTTTCAGTACCCTTTTTTCTTTCACTTCATTATCAGATACCACGAGAATTGGATAATCGACCACTTGCATGAGCTCTGACCAATCAAAGATTAGTGCTGCATCAATAACAACCATACCAGATTCAATCTCTTCTATCTCCTTTAATATTTTTTTTACCAAAATAGGGTGAGATAATTTATTTAAATAATCGAGACTTTCTTGATTTAAAAAAACGACGCCACGAAGTTTCTTTTTATCAATTATATCTCCATCCATAATAATCTCACCAAATCGTTCTTTCAATTCTCCTGTAATATCAGACAGAACTTCCCAGCCAATCTCATCAGCAGAAATGTAGTGTGCTCCAAGTTCTTCAAAAATCCTGCCGACCAATGTCTTGCCTGACCCAACATTACCACCTACACCTATTATTACCTTGTTCCCATGGTGCATTCTTTTTAATCTGAAAATCGCTTAAAACATAATGTTGCATTATGTCCACCAAAACCAAGAGAATTTGAAATTGCATAATCAATTGTTACCTTTCGTGGATCACCAGTGACAAAATCTAAACCATTACATTCAGGAAGAGGTTCTTTAAGATTAAGCGTAGGATGAACTACCCCATCACGTATTGACAATAGTACAACTACTGCCTCAATTGCGCCTGCTGCACCAAGGGTATGGCCTATCATTGATTTTGTTGCATTTAAAATTAGTTTCTTTGCATGATCACCAAACAGATTTTTAATTGCCATTGCCTCAAATTTATCATTCAGTTCAGTTGATGTACCATGAGTATTAACATAATTAATCTCGTCTTTTCTGCATCCGGCTTCTTTAATTGCCCGTTCCATGGACCGGCGTGCGCCTTCGCCTTCAGGTGCAGGAGCAGTTATATGATGACCATCACCTGTAGCGCCAAAACCGACTATTTCACCATAAATCTTTGCACCTCTTTTCCTGGCAAACTCCAGTTCCTCAAGAATCAAGGTCGCCGCACCTTCAGCCATAATAAAACCATCACGGTTCACATCAAAAGATCTTGATGCCTTCTGTGGTTCATCATTTCGACGTGAGAGGGCACGCATATTACTAAAACCTGCAAGTGCGAATGGTGTTACCGGTGCCTCTGAACCCCCAGTAACAACAACATTGGCGTCGCCATATTTTATAGCCCGGAATGCATCACCAATCGCATGGGCACCAGAAGCACAGGCTGATATTGTAGTATAATTTGGTCCTTTTAAACCCCAGTGGATTGCAACATATCCTGAAGTCATATCCGGAATCATCATAGGGATTAAGAAAGGTGAAACACGTGCTGGACCTCGTTCAATAAATTTGGTGTGCTCTCGCTCCCAGGTATGTAAACCACCGATACCAGAACCAATGATCACTCCAATCTGGGTTCTGTCGTACTTATTAAAATCTATCTGGGCATCCGCTACTGCTTCAGACGTTGCCCAAAGACATAAGTGGACACAACGATCAAGTCTTTTAATTATCTTGGGGTCAAATTTCTTTTCGGGTTCAAAATCCTTTACCTCACCGGCAATCTTGACAGTGTGATTGGAAGTATCAAAAGCTCTTATAGTATCAATACCACTCTTTCCTTTGAGGAAACTATCCCAAGTAGTTTTAACGTCATTACCCACAGGAGTAATGACGCCAATTCCTGTTATAACCACCCTATTCATTATGTCTTTGTTTTATCTTCAAGGTATGTTACGGCTTTACCTACAGTATCCAATTTTTGTGCCTCTTCTTCTGAAATCTGAAGATTGAATTTCTCTTCAAATGCCATAATAAGTTCAACAGTATCTAAAGAATCGGCTCCAAGGTCTTCAATAAATTTTGCTTCCAAAGTAACCTTTTCTGGTGGAACATGTAGTTGTTCCACTATTATATTTCTTACATCATCGAATAATGCCATTTTTTATCTCTCCTTTCTTTTCTGCTCCGCAGAAAACAACATCACATTACCATGCCGCCATCTAAACAAATAACCTGACCTGTAATATATGATGATTGGTCAGATGCCAAAAATAGGACAAGGTTGGCAACATCCTCGGGTAACCCAAACTTTCCCATTGGAATCAATTTAAGATAGTACTGCTTGACTTCATCAGAAAGAACCTCGGTCATTTTGGTCTCAATAAATCCTGGAGCAATTGCATTAACAGTAATGTTGCGGCCTGCAAGTTCTTTAGCACACGATTTTGTAAAACCAATAATCCCAGCCTTACTTGCTGCATAATTTGCCTGACCCGGGTTACCGATCAACCCTACCACTGAAGCAATATTAACAATTCTACCGTAGCGCTGTTTAATCATATCTCTCATGATTGCTTTAGTAACCAGAAAAGTACCCGTGAGGTTGATTGCAATTACACTCTCCCAATCCTGCTTTGTCATTCTCAAAAGCAATTTATCATTTGTAATACCAGCATTATTTATCAAAATATCAATCTTCGAAAACTCATTAACAACACTCTCTACAGTCTTCTTCACCTGTTCCTCATCACTTATATCCATCTTGTAGAAATGAATATTCCCCTCGATTTGTTGAGCAGTCTTTGTTCCGGTTTCAGCATCCACATCACAGATAATAACCCGTGCTCCTTCCTGAATAAACTTCTTAGCTATTCCAGCTCCTAAGCCACTTGCTCCGCCAGTGATAAAAGCAACCTTAGATTCCAAAACCATAGTAAATTTTACTCAATTTTAGATTAATGTCAAGACGCCAAACCGAGATTTCTGACAAAGATCAGAAATCTTCGATTACAATGATTTCCATAAGATTACAACGATGATAATCTACGAAACAGGCGTACTTTCATTAATCTGTGTTTCGCTATCTTATTTTTTTATCAATCCTATTGATACTCTTGCCACTTCTTTTCCAAATTCGGATCAGTTATTGTCTCCATTATATAATCACAATATTCCCTACCTGTTGCACCAGTGGACCTGCCTGTCATTACTAATTTTTTCTCATACTGACCGCATATATCCAGAGCCATCTCAAGTTTTTTACCTAAGTCCTTATACCCAAGATGATTCAATAGCATTGAACCAGCTCTGATTACACTGCTGGGATCAGCATATTGTGTCCTACCTTCTTTTACCATACGCGGTGCACTTCCATGAATCGCCTCAAACATTGCATACTGTTTACCAATATTAGCGCTACCTGCAGTACCTACACCGCCCTGGAATTCTGCTGCCTCATCAGTCAGAATATCACCATACAGATTAGGTAGAACCAAAACCTTAAACTGGGTTCTTCTTTTAATATCAACCAACTTTGCTGTCATAATATCAATAAACCAATCATCAGCATTTATCCCGGGATATTCCTTTGCTATCTCATAAAAGGTCTTGAGAAAAAGTCCATCCGTAGTTTTTATAACATTTGCCTTGGTCACGGCTGTTACCCTGTCGATATTATTCTTCTTTGCATAATCAAATGCAAGTCTAATAATCCTCTCGCTTCCTGGCTTAGTACTCACCGTAAAATCCATTGTCAGGTCATCAGTTATCTCAACACCAAAAGGACCGAGGGCATAGGCACCTTCAGTATTCTCTCGAAAGAACATCCAGTCTATACCCTGTGATGACACACGCACTGGCCTTACATTAGCAAATAAATCAAGCTCTTTCCTTACTGCAACATTAGCGCTTTCAATATTTGGCCAGGGATCGCCTTTTTTTGGTGTTGTAGTCGGTCCCTTTAATGTCACATGACATTTTTTGATCTCTTCTAACACATCATCAGGAACTGGTTTCATAACCTCAGAGCGTTTTTCAATAGTGAGCCCTTCAATAACACGGAATTCAATCTTTCCCTTTTGCACCTCATCTTTAAGAAGATGTTCAAGCACACGCTGTGCCTCTGCAGTAATATGAGGCCCAATACCATCACCACCGATTGTGCCGATGATTATTGGTTTTATTTTTGTATAATCTATCCAATCCTTTTCAGCTTTTATTTGCTTAACTCTCTTTAACTGGGCCTCAATAAGTTTTCCAAAATGTTCCTTTGCTTTTTCAATTTCGTTCATTTAATTACCTCCTTTTTTTTCACTAATTAACACGAATTATCACGTGTTCATTCGTGTCCATCAATCCAACTTAAAATCTCCGTGTTTTTGAATATGGGCTAATAGCCC
>SOIY01000128.1 GCA_004376785.1 Candidatus Stahliibacteriota bacterium
TATCCTTGGTAATTACAGACCTGATAATGCCTGGTATTAATGGATTGCAACTTCTGTCCATGCTTAAAGAAACAGATCCGGCATTATCAGTAATTCTTATAACTGCATATGGTACTGTTGATACTGCGGTTGAGGCAATGAAGAAAGGAGCCTATGATTATATTCTAAAGCCATTTGATAATGAAGAGATATTATTTGTGGTTAAAAAAGCAATTGCATCAAACAAATACAGAAACAAAAAATTACGTAGAACAATTCATGGAAAACTCCTCATCGGTTCAAGCGCAAACATGGATTATATATACAAACTAATTGATAAAATTGCTGAAAGCTCCGCAACAGTTTTAATAATTGGTGAAACTGGTACTGGTAAAGAACTGGTTGCTCAGGAAATTCATGACCGAAGTAGATACAGTGAAGGACCTTTTATATGCGTTAATTGTGCCGCATTACCAGACACCTTACTTGAATCTGAACTCTTCGGCTATGAAAAAGGCGCATTTACTGGCGCGATAAACTCCAAGCCAGGCAGATTTGAATTAGCTGCTGAAGGCACAATATTTCTCGATGAGATCGGAGATATGAGTTTATTGATGCAGGCAAAATTGTTAAGGGTCATGCAGGACAAAACAATTATCAGATTGGGTGGAACTAAATCAGTCAAGGTAGATGTACGAATAATAACTGCTACTAACAAAGATCTTAAAACTGCATGCAGGCACGGTTCATTTCGCCAGGATTTGTATTATAGAATAAATGTATTGAATATAAAAATCCCTCCGTTGCGTGACCATAAAGAAGACATTCCTGAAATCGCAAATCATTTTATTGAATATTTTTGTAAAAGAGATGATTATCCGATTAAAAAATTATCTTCACAAACTACGGCTGCTATTTTGGCTTATGATTGGCCTGGGAATGTAAGGGAATTAGAGAATGTTATAGAAAGGGCTGTAGTACTCTCATCTGAAGATGAAATTACATCCAAGGATTTGGGCATTCAAGAAATTAAGACAGATACTATTAAACATAAAAGTTTGAAGGACTCGATCCGTTTTACCTCGGCTCAGATAGAAAAAGAAGCAATCATCAAAACACTCAAAGAAACCAAGGGTAACCGTACCAAGGCAGCAAAAATATTAGAAATATCAAGACGTAGTTTATTAAATAAGATAAAATTGTATAAATTAGAAAATTTTAGATAGCTGATAACCCGATAAGAGAACTATAATTAACCATTAATCCTCTTTAGATCATTAAGAAAAGTTTTCTAACGGGGTGAAAACCTTTGCACACTGAAAAGTCTCCACTGTGCATTATGTTGCTCAGTTGACCAATAATTTTTAAGTATATTTTATAAAAAACCCTGAAAAATCACAAGATAATTCGGAAATTGACATCGATAAAATCTGGCACAGATTTTGCCAATTAATCAGGTAGCGGTTTATCAATCTTCAATAAAGATGACCAGCATTATGAGGAGGTATGATGAATAGCACATATATAGCAGATGAAGCAAAAATACATCTGTTAAAAATTAAAAATCTTATCAGGGACAGGGGGATAATTTTCGTCATTCGACTGCTGCTTGGTGTACTTTTTGGGTATTACTACTATAGAATATTCAAATCCTCAAGAACCTTTACATTCCAAAAAAAATCCTACAACTACTTCTATCATTTGTATAACGTAACATGGATGAGTGAAAGAGCTGTTGAGGTACCAATTATCTGGAATATAGTACAAAAATATCAAGAGAAAAAAGTTCTCGAAGTAGGCAATGTTCTTTTACACTATTATTCTGTTAATCACGACATTTTAGATAAGTATGAGAAGAGTAATGGTGTAATTAACCAAGACGTAGTAAATTTTCGATCAACAAAGAAGTATGATTTAATCGTTAGTATTTCCACTTTAGAACATATCGGCTGGGATGAAAATATAAGAAATAATGCACACGAACCCAAGAAGATTCTCTTTGCTACTGAAAATTTAATAAGGTGCTTGACTCCAGAAGGAAAACTAGTATTCACTTCACCAATTGGTCAGAATCCAAATATGGATAAAATACTTCGAAAAAAGAAAATAAAATGTACAAGACTATATTATTTAAAACGAATCTCTGCTGATAACAAATGGATTGAAACTGATTGGGAAGACATTAAAGATTCGCAATATGATAAACCTTTTATATCTGCCAATGGTCTAGTCATTGGCACCATTAGCAATAACCACAAAAACAGTGAATAAAGGCAAAGTCATAGGAATACCACAAGCCCTCGGTTATTACTATTTTTATCCATTGTGGAAAACTTTTTTTACTCAACTCGGGTTCACAGTAAAAACAAGTGGTATGAC
>SOIY01000131.1 GCA_004376785.1 Candidatus Stahliibacteriota bacterium
TGATACTGGAAAACATCCCAACCCTAAGATATACCCCGTACATAAGCTTATGGTCTTTCATGTTTCCTCCTTCTACTTATAAATACAATTTCTCATCTGAGATATTCCTTTACAAATAAAAAAATTTATATATACTTTTTTATAATGAAAAAAGCGATCGTGCTTATTCTGGATGGTGTTGGGATTGGTGAACTACCTGATGCAGCAGAGTATGGAGATGAGGGTAGCAATACCCTGGTCAATTTAGCCCGCTCTTGCGGTGGTTTAAAACTTCCTGTTCTTGAACAACTTGGCTTGGGTAATATAACTGCTATTGACGGTGTCAAACAGGTTGACAAACCTCTTGCCTGTTTTGGCAAGATGGCAGAAAAGTCACCGGGCAAGGATTCCACGTCCGGGCACTGGGAATTATTTGGGCTGATATTGGAAAAACCATTTCCAACATATCCTAATGGATTTCCAGATGAAACCATAAAAGAATTTGAAACAAGAATCAATCATAAGGTCATTGGAAACATTCCTGCCTCGGGTACAGAGATCATCAAGAAACTCGGGGACGAACATATACAAACTGGAAAACCGATTGTATACACATCTGCAGACAGTGTTTTTCAGATTGCCTGTCACACTGCTGTATTTAGTCTTAATGAGTTATATAGATTTTGTGAAATCGCAAGAAAACTACTAACTAAAGAACACAACGTTGCCCGGGTAATTGCTCGTCCTTTTACAGGAGAATCACCTGACTTCTACCGCACAAAAGACCGCCGTGACTATTCCATACTGCCTCCAGAGCCAACTCTTTTAGATATCGCAAAAGAAAATGGTCTCAATGTTATAGCAATTGGCAAAATAGACGATCTGTTCGGTCACCGAGGTTATACTAAATCTTATCATTCGGTGAATGATTTAGAATGTGTAAATTTTGTTCTTAAGGCTATTAATGAAATTGATAAAGGCTTGATAATCGCAAACTTTATACAATTCGATATGGACTGGGGACATCGTAATGATACAGTAGGTTTCAAAAATGGATTAATTGAAATTGATAGAGGTATAGGAAAAATTATAGAAAAAATTGAAGAAAATGATATTCTTTTTATTACTGCAGACCACGGCAATGACCCGACAACACCTTCAACTGATCATTCACGAGAATATGTTCCTATTTTAGCATTGACATCTAAACGCAGCGGCAAGAATTTAGAAGTGAGAAAATCCTTTTCTGATTTAGCAAAAACCATTGCACAGTATTTTGGTATTAATGGGATTAAAAATGGCAAAACCTTCCTTAATGACTGCATCGCCTAAAAAAGCGTTGTCAAAGGAATTAATGAAACGTGTAAAAAGTGCCGTAAGATTTTCATATGCGCCTTATTCTAAAATATTGGTCAGTGCTGGTTTATATTGTGCTAGTGGTAAAATCTATACTGGGGTAAATATAGAGAACAGCTCCTATTCGCTGACCATGTGTGCTGAAAGGATTGCGTTATTTAAAGCAGTTTCTGAGGGTGAAAAGAAATTCCGATTACTACTTTTATATTCACCCCAGCTCAACTTTATCATGCCCTGCGGTGCTTGTCTACAGGTTCTAAGTGAGTTTGCACCTGATATTATAATAGTACTCATGAATGAAAATGATGAGCTCAAGTTCTATCCAATAAAGACATTACTCACAAAACCATTTACATTACCATACAATGACAATCATGTGGTATAAATTTATATTAAAGCAACAAAGTAACTTTAATAACATATTCATAATTCTTTTGTTGTCTGTTAATCGTTACCGTACAACGAACAACCAACGTTTTCTGAGATATATATGGACTATTATTTAAATATCTTTGTTCGTAATTTAACAAAAGATAAATTTTACGACATTACGACAACAATAGAAAGATTTTCCGGTCACATTGTCCAGACAGAAAAAGATTCGATCACTGGCCGAACTGACAATATAAATATTCTTTCATGCTTCCTGAAAATGAAAGAAACATACCCTGAAGCGCGATTCGGGTTTTCCCAGTATACAGGACTTGCCAAAGGTCTTTCAAAAATCGCCAAATTTGGAGAAATATTAATATCTGAAGAGATTGAGCAACAGGCGATTGAGGATTTTGATATTACATCATTTGGTATGCTTTCGATTGAAGGAATGTCCAGCCAAATCCTCGTTTGCCGAGTTGATAATGCATTGGGTGAAATAAAATTCCCTGAACAAAAAACAAAAAAACATATTATTTATCGGAAAAATGAGATTAAATCCATTACAAATCTTTTGAGGGTTTCAAATGCAATTCTGGTTATAGGTCATGAAGGAATCGGTAAGACTGTTTTTCTCAATCAATTGGCAGCTGACTGGAGTGAAAAAGAAATTTTTCGAACATTTTGTCCTTCATATAGTATAGGTCGAACATTAAAACCGATTACAGACATCGTTACACAAATCCTGGGAATATACGACATTGAGAGCCTGGGAGAAAAACAGAAAATTATCGAGGAAAAATTAAAGAAGTTAGGGATTATGGATGTCGGCACATCATATTTAGCTATCTTAGATTTTTTGGGATTAAATGAGGAAGAATCCATCTTAACAAAATTGGAAATCAAAACGAGGGTTGAGATAATCACTGAAAGTGTTGCTGATGTCGTTAAACGTATATCCTGGACTAAACCAGTAGCAATAATCATAGAAGATGTAGAAAACATGGATGCCTCTTCAGTCAATTTTATTCAACGGTTAATACTGAAGCTGGCTGAGGAAAATGTCTGTTTCATTTTCTCATCGTCTATATCACAGGTTAATATTTCTGGGCTGAAAGAGTTTGAGTTGAGGAACATTGAAAAAAAGCGATTGGAGTCCCTTATTGAAGATGTAATTGATGAAAAAATGAGTTTACCACCCACAACCTCTTTTCATGTCTCGCAATATCTTAAACTATATAAAGATGAAAACATGCTTTATCTTTTTAACCGGTATCGCGGCGAAACCACTATCTCTAATTTTAGTCTGCCTTTCCATGATATCAAAATGACAATAAAAAGAAGGCTTGAACTCCTGGACGAAGAAAAAAAAGAATTTCTCTTTACCCTCGCGGTTGCTGGCGTCGAAATAAGTCCGGATGAATTGCCTGTAGATGATAAAAATTTATATCTATTTGATTATTTTGTAAAAAAAGCTTTTCTAACAAAATACTTTAAAAATTATATTTTCACATCTCCGCTCATTCATAACGAAATATATAGTCTGATACCGGATAAGAAAAATCGACACCTACGTCTTGCTGATTATTACCGCCGCATCCAGGGTTTTGAAGAACAAGCAGCTTTTCATTACCTGCAGACAGAGAACTACAAAAAAGCAATCGAGTTCTTGATGAAATCTGCCAATCTTGCAGTGAAAAAAGGAGGCTATGAATCAAGTATAAATTACTATAATCAAGCCCTTGAATTATGCCAGCGTCAAAAGGATGCTGTTGGTTTAGAAACTTTAGTTGCTCTTAACGAAAATTTAGCCGATATTTATCAATCTTTAGGAGACGAAGATAAGGCATTAAAATATTACAAAGTTGTGTTAGATAGTTACAAAGAAATATTGAAGGAATGAGCCTTGTCTTTTTTCTCATCCTATTACAGGAACAAAAGCTGGTATCCCCACAAGATACAATATGGATTGATTCAGTAGACGTTGTCCAATATAGTGCAAAAAAAATCATCTATGATCTTGAAAAATCGATCATAATACTGCAAGATTCTTCATTCATCAAATATCAGGATATAAATTTACTGTCTGACAGTGCATATTATCATATTGAAACTAATCAATTAGAGGCGTTCGGTAAATGTGACTTAAAACAAATGAATGATTCTATCAGGGGTGATTACCTTCGCTATAATATTGAAAACAGAAAGGCATTAATGATCAATGGCAAAACCCAGATTGACAAAGGTTTTCTTGAAGGCGAAGAACTCTACTGGATTGATGAACATACTGTGAATGCATATAGGGGTAAATATACAACCTGCAGTGACTCGCCACCGCATTACTGCTTCTATTCACCAAAAATGAAAGTCTATCTTGGCGATATGGTCATTGCCCAACCCCTGATTCTGTATATTCAAGGTATCCCGGTGATTGTTGCGCCATTCTGGTTTGTGCCAATATCCTCAAAAAGAAAATCTGGCCTTCTACCATTTAGAATAGGCAATTCTTATAATCTTGGCAAATACATTCGGGGACTCGCCTATTACTTAGTGCTTTCTGATTATGCTGACATAACACTCCAGGTTGATGCAATGGAAAAAAGGGGGATAATGCCACAAATTGAGGGTATCTGGAATTTTGCACCTTTCACAAAAGGCAATATTTATGCTTCCTATATTAATGAAACAGATAACAAACGCAAGCGATTTGATATACATGCACGCAACAATTCAGAATATTTTCTTTTTGGTTCAAGTTTTAATTGTGACATACAATATCAAAGCGATAATACTTATCAACAGGATTATGCTGAAACAACATCTCTCTGGTTAAAAAAAGAGATTACTTCGCAAGCAACGATCAGCCGCGATATTGCTGGTTTTAAAAATAGTCTAATGTACGAAAGAAAAGAAACATTTGTTGATTCGATCATCACGGAGAAAATTCCCTATTATACAGTAACGTCCCCGTCAAAAATGTTATTTTCCATGATAAGCTATTCTTTTTCAGGACATATCAATCGCGATCGTTCAATCACCCCGCAAGGAAAAAACGAGGTCGCTGGCGCAAATTTGCATACGGCTCCAACAATGCAGCACAATATATTCAACCTTTTTACAATTTCACCAAATATAAATCTTGACCTTGCAGTATTTGACGAAGATACTGCAGGCAATAAAATGCCTACGCGATTCGGATACTCTCTGGGGGCAACTGCAAGTACAAATTTCTATCGTGTATTCGATATTAACCTGCTTGGCATTCATGGTTTACTGCACAAAATTCTACCTAAAATATCTTATTCATATACACCAGATTTTGATTTTGGCAGATTCCCACGAGTGAGCGGTATTCCTCGGTTTTCTAAAACGAATAACCTGAGGTTTGGATTTGGTCAGGTTTTTGAAGCAAAGATTGGAGAAAAAAATGAAAAGAAAATACTCTCACAGATAGATTTATATAGTGGCTATAATTTAATTACTGATTCCCTGTCACCAATATTGTTTTCCATGGAACTGCCCTACAATCCTTTTCCCAAACCAATAATAGCTTTCACATTACAATTGAGAGGATCAATCAACCCGTATAATAAAGAATATACCTATACCATAGAAAACACCTCAGCATTAAAAACCGATTTTTTCTCAATAAATTTAAATCAAAGTTATACAAAGGACGATGTCTACCAAATATGGTTCAGCGGCAAAATTAAACCAACACATAATTGGTCTATTTCTTACTCTGCACGCTATGACTGGGAGAGTAGAAAGCTGGTTGATTACAGTTTAGGACTTAATCGCGATTTACACTGTTGGGAAGCATTATTTACCTTTAACCAATTAGGCGACTCCTGGCGTTACGATTTCAAAATACTCATTAAAGAAATACCTGATGTAGCAATCGGAAAAGGACTGCTGGGATACTTTCTGGAATAGCTGCAGTATCGTTTCACTCGCAGTATCGTCCCTACGGGACTCGCCATTGATATTTAGTATTTATGGGCGAATTCCGCCATGGCTTAATGGCGGGATGATCCTGCGTTTTCTGCAAAACCGCCCAAGGCGGTTGATCCTGCAAGTCCGCCTTTAGGTGGACGATACTGCTTTTATAGTTGTTTATTCGAAGAATTCGTCTCTATAATCTTCTATCTTCTTCGGTGCGAATATATTCGCAGTTAGTGCTGTCAGACGCGCCTGCCTTTTCATCTGGAGCAGAGTTACCATTGTAGAATCAAAGGGATTGACTTCCTTCCTATCACAACGAACAATATAACCAGCCCAATTTAATACCAACGGTTGAGAGATTTGATTGATACTTAAGATTGCAACCGCTCCAGCAAACTCGCCCCCCAATGAAGTCTGTAGCTGCATTAAGGTCACATCTTTCATTTCACGAAGAACTACAAGAGTATCTTCAGATGCAATTGCCTCCATTGTTTTACCAGATATTAATTGATTATGGACTTTATCGAGCCAATTCGCAATTATTCCTTTTAACCTGTCTTTTTCCATTTTATGCTTTATTTTTGGCATGATATCTTCAAATGTTGGATGTGTTTCCGGAATTATTGAATCAAGAGCAAAAAGATAATAACCACCCATACTGTTGAATGGTCCCCCGATCTTTCCTTTCTTTGCTTTTGATAAAAACGCTGTTAAACCTTCTGTGTTGCGTACCGGGAATGTAACATTATTTTTAGCCAGTGGATACGTTTTACGCACCTGTAAATCTAATTCTACTCCGGCAGAATCAAAACCAACTTCTTGCGCGGTTTCCTTGAATGACATGACTTTATCATAAATTTCACCAATCGTTGTCAGCGAAACTTCAACATCGATCTTCACTTTATAAACCAATCCTTTACGTACCCTTTTTATAACTTCAAATCCATGCGGAGCCTGTATAATATCTGACACTTCACCATTCTTTAATTCGTTGTATACATTCATTAAATAAGGCTTGAGTCCCAATTTACCCTCAAAACTTTTCACAATAACGGTATCGTCTGATACTTCCTTAGCCACCTCAAGAAAATCTTCCCCTTCCTCAATTCTATTAATAAAATCCTGTATACTCTCTCTTGCTTCTAATGTATCGTAATGCGATGGTTTTTTTTCGAAGAAGACAAATTTTAAAATTCTCAATTCCGGATTTATAAATTCTTGCTGGTTTTCATTATAATACTCTTTCATTTCTTCTCCAGATATTTCCAATAGATTGCGCGCACGAAACAATGGCATCATGAGATATGAGACGTCATATTTATTCGTCTGAGCAGCAATGCCTAAGCTGTCTTCAAAAGGTGAAATCCAACCGAAACTTGACATTAAAGACCGTAGTTTTTCTCTTGGTATTTGCCGTCGCAAATTGTATTCATACTCTAAAAGCCAAGCACGGCTCTGAGGTGCTCTTAACAGCTCATAGTATTTACTAAAATCAAATTCGCCGGTTTCGCCTTTCATATATTCGGATTCGTAGATTTCTCGGGGAGGATTGTTTCTAATAACTGCCAGTATTTCTTCGTCAGTTACCCTTATCCTTTCCTTTCTTATTAGATTATTCCACATGATTTCCTCAAGCATCAAACTCCAAATTTCATCACGAGAAATTCCTTTGATTTCTTGTTCCTTTTGTCGAATAAACCTGGAATATTCAGTATATGATACTGGGATACCATCAATCTTTGCGATATCTGTTTTCTGCATACCTCCTGTTCCAGTAACATTCGCGCCCCATTGGAAAAATATTAAAGCAGCAAAACCCACAAGTGCGACAATCAAAACATATTTAATATGTTTCCTTAACTTTTGCATCAACATAATAATAACCTCCTTATATTATTAAAAGGCTCAGAGAAGACTGCGTATTTAATGACAAATCAAT
>SOIY01000092.1 GCA_004376785.1 Candidatus Stahliibacteriota bacterium
GACACACATAAGGAGAAGATTTGGCTGAGTGGTTATTAAAGAATAAACTGACTGAGGTTACTGATATTGAGATCAGGGGGAAAAAGATACCAAAGGTCATTGTCCAAATTCTGCAGAATCGAGGTTGCGATTCTGCAGAAGCAATAGAAAAATATTTTGCTCCTTCACTTTCTGACCTTTATGATCCCTTTCTAATAAATGATATGGAAAAGGCAATTGAGCGGATTGTCAGGGCAATCCACAAAAAGGAAAAGGTTCTTGTGCATGGTGATTATGATACTGACGGCATAACAGGTACTGCTCTTGTCGTAAATAACCTTAAAAAATTTGGTCTCGAGGTTGAGTATTATATTCCCCATCGACTTACAGAAGGTTATGGACTTTCTCCTGGCGGGATAAATCACGCAATAAAACGAGAATGTTCTTTGGTCATTACAGTTGACTGCGGCATTACAGCAACGGATGAGGTTTTACATGCAAATAAAAATAATGTAGATGTTATTATCTGCGATCATCATAAACCAAAGGAAATATTACCTGAAGGATTTGCTCTTTTGAACCCGAAAATTCCTGGAAGCAAATATCCGTTTAAGGAGTTGGCAGGTGTTGGGGTCGCGTTTAAAATGCTCCAAGCCCTGTACATGAAATTGAAAATGCCAGAAGAGGATATTTTTGAAGACCTGGACCTTGTTGCCTTAGGAAGTGTTGTAGATGTTGTACCACTCATTGGTGAAAACCGTATTCTGGTGAAGTACGGTATAAAAAGAATTACAGAAAGTCAAAAAATTGGATTTCAGGCAATGCTGAAACAAACCGATCTGAGAAGTGGACTCACGTCTTATCATCTCGGGTTTATTATTGGACCGAGAATAAATGCCTGCGGCAGACTGCGCCATGCAAAGGAGGCTTTAGAACTCTTCCTTACCGATGATCAATCGACTGCAGAGAAACTTGTCAGAAATCTATCTTGCGACAATAAAACACGGCAGGAGATCGAAAAGAAAATTTACCAGGAGGCACAGGATTTGATTAAGAAGCAAGGTATTGATAGGAATAGAATTATTATCGCTGGTAAAGAAGATTGGCATGAAGGCGTAGTGGGCATTGTAGCATCGAGAATTAGTGGAGACTATTATAGACCAGCAATAATCTTTTCATTGAAAAAAGACGTGGCAAAGGGGTCAGCTCGCTCAATACCGGATTTTGATATCACTGAAGCCTTAAGCTTTTGTAGTAATTTACTTACAGAATATGGCGGTCACAGCCAAGCCGCAGGTTTGTCAATGAAGATAGACAAGTTTGCAGAATTGCAGGAATGTATTAATGAATATGCACAAAAATTTGAAGATAGTATTTTTGAAAGAAGAAATTTATATGACATAAAACTCAATTTGGATGAAATTACGGACGATGTAGTCTATTTTTTGAAATATTTTGAACCGACCGGTATGGCAAATCCTCAACCTGTATTTTTTGGAGAAGGTTTTCAGGTAGTTGGCGTGCCCAGGGTAGTAGGTTCTGACCACTTAAAGTTTGCAGTAAGAAATAAAGACAAGGTATTTAATGCAATTGCCTTTGGCCAGGCAGAGAAAATTTTAGATATTGAGATGGGAAAACCAAGGATTGATTGTCTGTATTCTATATCAGAAGATTCATTTTTTGGAAAGAGAAAAGTGGTTTTAAAAATTAAGGAAATGCGAAAAACAAGTGGAACGAGTGATAGCGAGTAACTCAAGCACAGCATCCAGAAAAGATTGGCAACTGATTGAACAAGAAAACATCAAATACTTTCAATTTAAATGGAAGAATCATCTCGCAATCTATTCAACAAAATATGGTGAGAATAAATTCTTAAGAAAATTTGAGCCTGTTTTCTTAAAACAGATCCATTCAGATATAATAATCAATCTGGATTCTAATAATAATCGTATTGGTGATGGCTTGATTTTACAAAAAAAGAACATTGTTCCAGGTTTAAAAATTGCTGATTGCTTACCTGTATATCTTTTTAATGATAAAAAAATTTGTATTATTCATTGCGGATGGAGAAGTATTATGAAAGGTATTGTGAAAAGGGTAGAAGAATTGATGGGCGATTATAAATACTGCCTTGGTGCCTCAATAGGCCCTTGCTGTTATGAAATTAAACAAGACGTTGTTGAATTGTTTAATAAAAAATATAAAAATGCTATTATTTTCAAAAATCAAAAATATTTTCTTGATCTTAAGACAGCAGTAATCAAAGATTTGGGGAACAAAGATTTACTCGCATCACTCAAGCTCTGCACAAAATGCCATCCAGAATATTTTTATTCTTATCGCAGAGGGGATG
>SOIY01000328.1 GCA_004376785.1 Candidatus Stahliibacteriota bacterium
ATACGAAGTATCTCTTCTATGCGAAGCATCATTTATCGATTTTTCATTGACATCAATGTAATTATGAGTAGAATTCAATATGGAAACGACTATAATCCCAATAATCCTGCTTGTTATTGCAATTGGTGTTCTTTTTTTTATTGCAAAAGAATTAGACCAAGCAAAAAGGAAGAAGTTGTCAGGTATTATTTTCCTCCTTTTATGTATACTTTTCTTTATTTCGCAAATCTCATATCTTATATTTTCAACAGAAAGGTATAAAAATTTCGGCGGGATTTTTGGTTACTACTCATCTCTCTGGACATTTTGGCTTATTGGTTTTTATTTCCTTATTATTCCATGCCTCTTAGGCTATTTAAGTTATATTTATCTGTTTAAATCTGAAAAAGGCATTACCGTTCAAATTTTGTACTTTATACCTGTTGGAATAATAATCGATACTTTATTCTCACTTTTTGTTAAATTAAATGTTGGTAAAATTTCTGCTGGAGGAACACTCGGTTCAATAATCACCAAATTCTTACTCGACTTCTTCGGGCATATAGGAACATATCTCATTCTTGTTGTCGGTATTGTTATTATCCTATTTATGATGATAAAACAAAAGATTTTCCGTAAAAGAGAAGTGTTTGATGCAGGAATTATTAAAGAAAAACCAAAAAAGGAAAAGAAAAAAGAATCTGAAAGCAAAAAAATAACAAAAGAATCAGGCACAAGGGTTACGACAAAAAAAATAATACCTAAAATAGATTTTAAGACCGAATATTTAAATATTCTTCAAGAACCGCAAAAAGATTATGGAGTTGATAAAGATACTCTAAAAAAAGAAGCCGAACTCTTAACGAGTCGTCTTGCCGAATTCGACGTTGCCGGCAAAATCGTTGGGATAGAATCAGGTCCAGTAATTTCAAGGTTCGAGTTTGAACCTGCACCAGGTGTAAAGGTAAACAGAATAGCAAATCTGGATAATGACCTTGCCCTTGCTTTAAAAGCAACACGAATAAGGGTTGTTGCTCCTATACCTGGAAAATCAGCTGTTGGCATTGAGGTACCGAACCGTGAACGTAGCCTTGTTTGTTTAAAGAAAGGGATACTGGACAAAAATTTTGAGAACAATCCTTCACCTTTAGCCATTGTGCTTGGTGAAGATATTACTGGAACACCAGTTATTGACAACATCTCCACAATGCCACACATGCTTATTGCTGGTACAACTGGTTCTGGTAAAAGTGTGTGTATTAATACAATTATTTTAAGTCTTTTATACCACTCTACTCATAAAGATATAAGATTCCTAATGATTGACCCGAAACGACTTGAGTTACCAATGTACAATCCTATCCCCCACCTTTTACGTCCGGCAGTTACACAACCAAGAAAGACAGTAGACGAACTCGAAAAGCTTGTTAATATAATGGAAATAAGATACAGAGATTTTGCCCGCGAAGGTGTAAGGGACATTGATGGATATAATACAAAAATGAAGAAAAAGGGCGGTGAGATCAAACCATATCTTTTAATAATCGTTGATGAACTTGCTGATTTAATGCTAACTGCGCCAAGCGAGATAGAAGAGAATATAACAAGGTTAGCACAGATGTCGCGGGCTGTTGGTATTCATCTCATACTTGCTACACAAAGACCATCGGTTGATGTAATTACTGGTTTAATAAAAGCAAATTTCCCCTGCCGTATTGCTTTCCAAGTAGCATCCAAAACTGATTCACGAACAATTCTTGATATGAATGGCGCAGAATCATTACTTGGTCGTGGAGATATGCTATTTCTACCTCCAGGAAAGGGTACACCTGTAAGACTACATGGCACATACATATCTACTGAGGAAATTAGTGGCATTAGTAATTTAATTGCCAGGAAGTATCTCCTTGAACTTTTAAAATATGCTGAAGGAGATCTCGATGAAATAATAAATGCAATTATTGAAGAAGAACTCTGGACAGTTTTTACTAATACAAAAGATCCTGCATTTGATGAGAAACGGCGATCCCTCTCAAATCTTATCTCTGTTGAAATGATCGATGAAATAATTGACAATGGCTATTATCCAAAGCTGAGCGAAGTGGAAGCCAAAGAGCATTTAGTCGAAAAAGAAAAAGTGATGGAGGTTGACGTAATGTTTCCCGAAGCGGCAAAACTTGTTTTCAGACATCAGATTGCATCAGTTTCATTACTACAACGCCGACTCGGTCTTGGCTATGCCCGGGCTGGAAGAATTATTGATCAACTTGAGGATGCTGGCCTTGTTGAACCATTTCAAGGTAGTAAATCGCGAAGAGTCCTCGTTGAACGAGAAGAAGAGTTCAATAAGAT
>SOIY01000230.1 GCA_004376785.1 Candidatus Stahliibacteriota bacterium
TTGTATTATAGCAATAATTCGCAATAAAGTCAAGATTATTTGAATAAAATCAAAACTCATATCTGATTTTAGGGGTTGACATTTAGCGCAAAATTGGTAAAATTAATTAGGAACAGGGATTATAAACAAGGAGGGTTTATGTCTTTTTTACTGGTTTTGCAAATCTTCATGCAAGTCATTCCTGATTTTCCGGTAAATAGTGAAGATTATGCTTCTAAAGCAATACAATGGTTTCCTGCCATAACAAATTATGATTCAGGTGGTGTGGCAGTCTGGTATGATATAAGAATGCCAAATAATGGTATGAGGGTATTTGGTGTTCGGTTAAATGCTTCTGGAGACACAGTCGGGATTAATTTCATAATAAATGATGATACAACTACGGGTTGCTTGTCATATCCTAATGTTGATTGCGATTTCCAGGGTAATTTTACCACAGTTTGGGTTCAGAACAGCAATACTAATTGTCGTAGATTCCTGAATAATGGGACACCTGTTGGAGCATCATTTGTAGTTAATAATGCCTCTGCAAGTTGTTATGGACCATCAATTAGTGTTGATTCTTCAGGCAGAACAGTAGTCACCTGGTCTGATAATCATGAATATAATGAACATCGAATTTATGGTCAGATTTATGATGATACAGGTAATCCAGTAGGTACAAATTTCCCCATAAGCGATTCATCCCAAACAACGCCAATGATTTCTGACGTCTCACTAAGTTCAAAAAAGGAATTCATTGCTGTCTGGGCATTTAATTACGATATCTGGTGCCAACGGTTGGATTCTCTTGGTAGTAAGATTGGCGGAAATTTTAAGGTTTGGGAAGATACTATTAATATTGGTGAAAGTTATTCAAGAATAAAACATACAAAAGATGGAAAATTTTTAGTAGCCTGGTCAACCAGTGGGCAAGGTAATATATACTGTAGACTCTTTGATTCTACTGCAATGCCAATGAGTGATGTAATTAAACTGAACGATTCGCAACTCACCTATTCATGGCATCCAAAAGTTGCAAATTTCCAAGATTCTCTATGGTTTGTCGTATGGGAAGATAGTTTTTCAAATGTATATGTGCAGAGAATTTCAAGTGAAGGAATTTTGCTCGGGAATAATATTCAGATTAATGAACCTGTTGGAGAATGGAATCGTTATCCTGATATTGGCGTTTCTGATGATCATATTGTCATAACCTGGTCTCGCAGAATAACCTACTTTGTATGGGATATAATGATCCAAGAAATATCTCCTGATGGTAATTTAGTTGGTCAGAATAGAATTATCACTGATGATAAAGGAGGAGCACCACAATACTTCCCTTCGGTTGTAGCTGACACAACAGGAGATTTCTTTATTGTCTGGGATGATTCACGAGATCCAGAATACAATTGTTTAAGCCAGTACGGTCGAAGATTTGACCCTTCAGGTAATCCGTTATGTGAAGATTTTAAGATTAATGAAAATATAGATGCTGCGTATGCATCAATTGGTTTGAACAATTTGGGCCTTTACGTAACAGTCTGGGCGCGAACTGATCCGGATTCGAATCGTCAGATTTATGGACAGCGATTTGACCGAAACGGTGTCCCTTTAGGCTCTAATTTCCAGATAAGTCAGGCACCTGGTAATTTTGCTGTCGAGTTTCCAAGGATATCTTCACTTGCTGATAATAAATTCATTGTTGTCTGGAGTGATCACAGGGTATATCCAATGAAAGTACATGGTCGGATTCTCGATCCATTGGGTATTCCTCAGGGAAATGAATTCACTACATTTATTGATTCAATAGCCAATAACCTTGCCTCATCAATAATTGATGAAGAAAATGGTAAATTCATCCTGGGTATGTCATGTGATGAAGAATCTATTGGTATCGCGATACAGGAATTTGATTATGAAGCAAATCCACTTTCAGCGCCAATAATTTTAAACGAAATATCAGCAAGTTGTAAAATTGTTTCAGGGGCAAAAGGAATAGATAGATACCTATTCGTATGGGCTAGTTTTGATGATATAAATATTTACGGTCAATTTCTTAATGATAGTCTGCAGAAAATCGGTAACAATTTTTTAATCAATGACGATACCGTGAATTACAAGGGCTATCCATTAGTCATTTCAAGTGAAAATGGCCAATTTTTTGTTGTATGGCATGATAGCAGAAATGGCGATTATGATATCTATGGTCAATCTTTTGATTCATTGGGCAATAAAACAGATGATAATTTTAAGGTTGATAATGATACAACAAATAGTGAACAGTGGATGCCAAGTTGTTATTCAAAAAACAATCTGATTTATATTGTCTGGAGTGATGCACGAAATCC
>SOIY01000244.1 GCA_004376785.1 Candidatus Stahliibacteriota bacterium
AAATACCTAAAAAATCATTAACAAAGCACCAATATAATTCATTATAGTGTCTTTTTAATTTTAATACACTATTGTAATCATAATAAATTAATTGTCAAGATAAAAATGAGTTCTCTAGAATTAATTGTAGAGAACTTGATGACAGAGATTAGAAATCGATTACAGAGATACTTTCAATAAATTTTATTGACTAACTGAAGGTATTGAGTATAATCACCGGTGAAAGAAAATAAGATGCACCCGTTGATTGATAAAGAAAAACAAAAGCTGGCAAAGAAATATCGCAAAGATCATTTAAGGTTGAGTATTATTTCTTATATCATCTCTGCAGTATTTTTGTTTGCCTTATTATACTTTAATATTTCCAAAAACTTCGTTGGTTTCCTGCACAGTTTTTTAGAACCCAGGTTTTTCATTATCCTGGCATATTTTATTGGATTATACATAATCTATTCTGTGATCTCTTTACCTTTTGCATATATTGAAGGTTATAAGATTGAACACAAGTATGGTTTTTCAACCCAGAATTTTAAGGCATGGTTTAATGACTGGTTAAAATCATTTTTTGTAAGTTTTGTTCTCGGCGTCATTATTTTTGAAGTAATCTATTTTATTACATATATATCACCGCATCTCTGGTGGCTCTGGCTTTCTATAATAATGATAATATTTAGTGTGATTCTTGCCAATCTTTTTCCTGTTTTGATCCTGCCCCTTTTTTACAAAACATCGCCAATTGAAAACGAGAATTTGAAAAAAAGAATAGAAGAAATTTGTGAAAGGGTAAAAATAAATCTTCAGGGTATTTTTAGTATTAACCTGAGTAGTAAATCAACCAAGGCAAATGCCGCAGTTGTTGGGCTTGGTAACACAAAAAGAATTTTGATTGGCGATACGCTTATTGCCTACTATACTGAAGACGAAATTATGTCAGCCCTTACTCACGAAATAACCCATTATAAAGAGCATCATATCCGGTGGTTAATTCTCTGGCAGTCTATGGTAACAGTGGTACTGTTTTATATATTATATCGCATCCATCCCTTTTTCTATGAATTAGCAGGATTTGAAAAAATAAGTGAAGTCGCTGCATTTCCTGTATTTGCCATAATCTTTGCTATTCTTTCTTTTATGACCCAACCATTGACCTCTTCCATAGCGAGATTCTATGAACGAAAGGCAGACCGGGGAGCCCTTAACCTGACCAAAGATTCGAAAAGTTTTATTAGCCTGATGGCAAAATTCTGCAACAAGCAACTTTTGATTGCTTGTCCAAATCCATTTATAGAATGGTATAAATATTCTCATTCCTCACCAGGCAACCGCATCAAATTCGCAGAAACGTGGGAAGCTGAACAATAATTTCCAGACTAAGGCGCGAATATTAAACTAACAACTTAGGGATTTAGCCAATTGGCTAAATCCCTAAAAGGTCTGATACTCCTTTTTTGAATTCTGGGACAGGTCATGCAAGACCTGCCCCACATTTTTTTTTAAGCCTTTGCCTTGAATACGACTGTAGTAAATAATTCAATCAAGAACCCATAGATAATACCCATGACTATTGTACCGATGAAGATAGACATTCCTTTTTCTGGCATAGCTATGGTAGGAAATGCCATTGGAAGGCTCACGAGGAAGCCGATAATTATGCCGTGGAGCCACCATTTTATTTTCAGGATACTTATACCAATGGTAAATCCGATCAGGGTTCGGCCGAGAATTATAGAGACGACAATAAACCATGCTGGCCCACTTGCCGATGCAAGTCCGTAGCAGATAAACCCGAAGATCAATCCAAACAGGGTGGCAATAAATAATCTTTTTGTATTCATTATATCTCCTCCTTGTATTATAAAGATATTGAAAAATTTACGTTTGGCAATGCGTCAATGATTGACTTTAAGGGATTTTTGGGTAATATTGATGTAGTGGTTGTGAAAAAGATGTGCTATTTTTTATTGCAATGATTTTCTCATTGAAATACCTGATGAATCAGGTGACTACGGGGGTGCGGGAGAGCAATGTCTGATAAACCCCGCTCATCTGTGATGGGCGTAGGTAAATCATCTGCCTACCTTAAGCAGGGGTAACTACATGGGAGAAGAAAGAGACAGTTGTGACAAAAAAACAGAAGAAAAATGAAACTTTTTTTGTTATTTTGCGTATAATTTATATAAAAAGATGGTTTGAGTGGGTTTGAAAAGACTAATAAAAAGGGGTGAAAAGGGGAAAACAAGGATGAAAAAGGATGAATAAGGACAGGGAATAAGATGAATGTGAGACAGAAACAAATTCTAAATCATAATTTCTTAAGGTCAAAACTCCTTTGTTTTAACATTTGAATTTTGGTTATTAGATATTGTTTAGAATTTAGGATTTCGATATTAGAATTTACAAAAAAGGGGTATGTGGATGACTAAATTAATGGATATTTTTGCAGTGCCAACAAAGGTGTTCACAAGCTTAAAAGAAAAACCTGAATGGGTGACTCCATTTATTATTGTCCTGGTTATTGCCGCACTCGGCGCTATAGTAACTGTGGGTATGACTAAAGATACAATAATCGCAAAGCAGGAAGAAGCGATGATAGAGAGGGGGATGAGTGATGAGCAGATAGAGCAGGCGCTCAAGGTTATGTCTGGTCCTTTAATGATAGTCACCAGTGCTATTGGAGCGATATTTTTCATTGTGGTTGTCCTTTTGCTTTTTAGCTTTGTGGTCAATCTTCTTTTACCTGTTTTTGATGGTACACGAGGATTCAAGATTGTTTTTTCAATTGTCTGTTTTTCAGCACTGATTAAAGTACCTGGAACTCTATTACGATTAATCTTGATCGCAATAACCAAATCACCTTTTGTAACGACTTCACTTGCCCTGGTTATACCTAATCTCGCAAAGGATTCTTTTGTGTACCAATTGCTCGCCAGCTTTGACTTTTTTATTATCTGGGAGATGATTTTAGTAGGGCTCGGTATTAGTATTACTAACGAGATAAAAAAGCAAAATGCCTATATACTCGTTTTCCTTGTCTGGGCAATATCAGTCATAATAGGGATTTTATTGGGTGTAATGCGCGGACCTGGGGGATAATGCATAGGGCGTAGGAGAATGATATGATACTTTTTTTGCTTTTAACACAGATTGATTCTCTTTCATTGAACCAGGCTATTGATATTGCTTTTTCTAATAGCCCTTCATATTATGAGTCAAAGATTTCTTTAGACCAGTCGCGCATACTATATTACCAGGCACTTGCAAATATTCTGCCTGCAGTTTTTGTAACTGGTGCTTATACAAAGACTGAAGACAGCGGGTTATTGACTAATCCTTATTCAGGTTCAGCAAACCTCAGTGGGCCGATATTTGACGTGGATGTCATTTGTGCAATCTTTATTGGGGGTTATCAATTAAAGGGAACCAAGGTTCAGCATAAGGCTGATATTGCAGGTTTGATACTGAATTTAAAAACAGCTTATTATAATCTTATTAATGCCCGTGAACTTATATATTCATCAGAAATTGCAATCAAGATGGCTCAAGAAAATTTGAATTTGATTGAGATAAAATACAGTCTTGGTTCAGCATCAAAACTTGAGATGCTGCAGGGTGAGGTTTTTTACTTGCGCGTACTACAGGACAGAGCAAAGGCAAGGACACTTCAAGCGATTGCTCAGGAAGAACTAAAATCTATTCTCGGCATAACCAACAACATCTTCCCAACGGATACATTGGTTGCACCTGATTCGGCTGAATTTCCTTCACTCGATTCCCTTGCTTTGATTTTAGAAAAGGTAAATTACAATATACAGATTACTAAAGATATGAGGAATGTGGCAAAATTGGATTTAATAGCATCCTATTTAGCATTTCTTCCAAAGGTTTCGTACTTTTACGGCTATACTTACAGTTCTGATTCACTCGTTTTTGATTTTCAACATTTTAAGGATAATTCTACAAAAAATTATGGTGTAAGCGTTTCGTTTCCGATTTTCGAAATTAAATCATTAATCTTTAATCACCTTAATGCAAAAAAGGAATTGCAATTAAAAGAGTTCACAAAAAAGCGAGTAATATTAGAATCAGAAAAGTCATTGCGAACAAATTATTATGCTTTGCGTGAAACCTATGACAGACTGCGATTTGCCGATAAGAGTCTTGATGCAGCAACTGAAGCAGTGATGATTGCCAAAGAGCAATATACGCTTGGGATTATCTCATTTTTAGACTTTTTGACTATTGAAAAGAATTGGTATGAGACAAAATTTTCATACATCTCAGCATTGAGCAGTTTTTATACACAGAGGACTAATCTATCGTATCTCTTGGGTAAATTATCATTCAATAAGGAGAAAAGATGAGGAAGAAAAAGATTTTATTTATCATTGGGGGTATAATTCTGGTTGCTGTGATTGTAATCCTGAACCTGACTAATAAAGAAGGTGGAAAAGAGGTTGAAGTAGCGATTGTAAAAAAAGGAAATATTATTTCAATGGTGACGGCGTCCGGAGAATTACGTGCAAAATCACAGGTTGATATATCTGCAGAAACGATCGGTCGGATAAAGAAGATTCTTTTTCAGGAGGGGGATTATGTGAACAAGGGGTCTCTTCTTATCGAACTTAATGATGTTAATGCAAATGCAAATCGCAAACTTGCCCGGGCTCAGTTAAAACAGGCAGAACAGGATTTTAATCGAGGGAAAAAACTTTTTGAAAAAGAATTAATTTCTCAGGAAAGTTTTGAAAAGATCGAGCTGGGTTATGAAATAACAAAGGCACAATATGAACAGGCACTTGATGCTTATAGAAAGACAAAGATATATGCTCCTATTTCAGGAACGATAATGAAGATCAATGTTGAAGAGGGCGAGACCGCAGTAATGGGCACAATGAATTATCAGGGGACTGTGCTCATGACCATTGCTGATTTATCCAAAATGCTCGCCGTGGTCAGGATTGATGAAACAGATGTGCCAGAGGTCAAGGTCGGTCAGGAGGTTGAGGTCATTGCTGATGCCTTGCCTGATTCAACCTATCCAGGGGCAATAACCAAGGTTGGATTAATGCCCATTACGAGTCAATTAACGACTGAGCAAGCAACTGATTTTGAGGTTGAAATTGAGATGAGTGAATTTTCATCATTACTTCGACCAGGCATGAATATGAAAGCCGATATTATTACAGATGAGAAGTCAGATGTTCTTACTGTTCCAATCCAGTCATCAGGCAAACGCAAGATTGCTGATAAACTTAAGGAGACTGTCTTTGTTGTGCAGGATGGTAAGGCAGTACTCACTGAAATCACAGTGGGAACATCGAGCGATACAGCAATTGAGATAATCGCAGGCATTGAACAAGGTGATACTGTTATCATTGGACCCTATCGTGTCCTTTCAAAACTGAAAGATGGTCAAAAGGTCAAATTTGAGATTGCAGATGAGAACGAGTCCCGCCCCCCATTAGAATAGGTGTTATGACGATATGTTAAGCATAAACGTGACAAGAGGTTCAAGCATTGATGCTGAGGTGACAGATGATCAAGGTAGGGGTTGAATGAAGAAAACAAACGTCGTATGCCGAGCTGTAGATATCAAGAAAACTTATTGGCGCGGCAAGGTTGCGGTTGAAGCCTTGTGCGGTGTAAATGTAGAGATAAAAAGCAATGCATATATTTCAATTATGGGTGCCTCGGGCTCTGGTAAATCGACCTTGATTCATATTCTCAGTTGTCTTGATTCGCCAAGTTCAGGCGAATATTATCTTGAGGATAAATTGGTTTCAACGTATACAGATGAGGAGTTAGCAAAGATAAGGAATAAGTTTTTCGGATTTGTGTTTCAGACTTTCAGTCTTTTACCCAGGCTTACAGCCCTTGATAATGTTGCTTTACCTTTGATCTATGCCGGTGTGAAAAAACGAGAAAGAACAGAAAAGGCAAAAGAAATTTTGGGAAAAATTGGGCTTGCAGATAGAATTTATCACCGTCCTAATGAAATGTCAGGGGGAGAATGTCAGCGTGTAGCGATTGCCCGTGCTCTGGTAAATGATCCAAAGGTAATATTTGCTGATGAACCAACAGGTAATCTTGATTCTAAAACTGGTGCTGAGATAATGGAAATATTTGATAAATTGAATGATGAGGGTAATACATTGGTAATGGTTACACATGACCCAAATGTTGCTGATCATGCAAAAAGGATTATAAAATTAAAGGATGGTCTGATAGAAAATGGGTAATTTATTAGGGAAAATTGCTCTTAGTTTTCAGACCTTTAAAAATCACAAGCTGAGGTCATTTCTTACTGCGCTGGGTATTATTATCGGCGTAACTACAGTGATCGCGATTCTTTCTTTGATCGAGGGGCTTAATCGCACAGTTGCTGAACAAGTTCAGTCGATCGGCTCGGACCTCATCTTTCTTCAGAAGTTCTCCTGGGGCGCTGGTCATCTTCGGGATTTGGATAAGCTTGCCTCTCGTCCAGATTTGCTTCCAGATGATGCTGAGGCAATCACCAAACTGAGCTCAGTTGAAATCGCGATCCCTGAGATCAGTCGACAGCTGCCGAAACTGAAATACAAGGACAATGAAGTGTCGAACTCATCGGTGGCTGGTTCTGATGAAAACTACTCGTGGGTGAATACCTATATAGTCGAAAGTGGTCGGGATTTTTCAAGAGATGATGTTTTACACCGGCGTGCAGTTGGGATCATAGGTTCGTACATCGCGACTAATCTTTTCCCAGAGGAAACTGCGGTTGGGAAAGACCTGCATCTCAATGGTCACCGTATCAAAATCATCGGTGTATTTAAAGAGAAAGGGACATTTCTTGGGAACAGCCTTGATAATTTTATACTTATACCATATACTATTTTCGAGAAATTCTTTCCTAGATCTAGAAGGTCATTGAGGTCGCGGGTTTATGGGGGCTATAGTATTGGTATTAAGGCAAAGGATGGGATGAAAATCGAGGAGACGATTGATCAAGTACGCGAGCTAATGCGGCGGCGTCATGGTCTCGGTTTTGATAAAGAAGATGATTTTGAACTAAACACACAGCAAATACTCATGGACCTTTACCAAAGCATAACAAATGTAGGGTTTATCGCCATTATAGCTATAGCCGCTATTTCATTGGTCGTTGGCGGTATTGGGATTATGAACATTATGCTCGTTGCGGTTGCCGAGAGGACACGCGAGATCGGTATTCGTAAGGCAGTGGGTGCCTCGAATCAGAATATTCTTTCGCAGTTTCTTATTGAATCTATTGTTCTGGCACTTATCGGAGGGATTATAGGTATTATTTTTGGAGTTTTATTGGCGTGGTTGATTTCGACTGTGTCTCCGCTCAAGGCAGCAGTGTCTTTCTGGATGATTTTGCTGGGCTTCGGGTTTTCCGCAACAGTCGGTATTTTCTTTGGTATTTATCCGGCGCGTCGTGCCGCCTCACTCAATCCAATTGAGGCATTGAG
>SOIY01000160.1 GCA_004376785.1 Candidatus Stahliibacteriota bacterium
ATGCTGGCATATCCAAAAAGGTTGCACGGATGAGACCGATAGGCGTGGTGAAAGGATAATTTCGTAAAATTGTCAAATGGCTGAATGATTAAACAATTAGACAATGATAAATACAATTTTACGAAAAATTCCAAATAACAAATTCCAAATAACAAATTAATTTCAAATGATCAAAATCCTAAATAATAGAGAAAGTTTGAATATTGGAATTTGGATATTGTTTGGGATTATGTGTTTGAATTTTGTGATTTGATTGTTAGTCCAATGATGGACTTACCTTACACTTTGAAATGAAAGCAATAATTCTACTATGAGTGGTTTAAAAAACAAAATCAAAACTGCGCCGCAGGCACCAGGGGTTTATTTATTCAAAAACGACAAAAACAAAACTATTTATATTGGTAAAGCAGCGAATCTAAAGAACAGGCTGTCTTCGTATCTCAGCAGAGAAGATAATCGCAACAGAATTTTAATGTCACATACTGTAGATATTGATATTATCATCACAAACTCTGATGTTGAGGCCTTAACTCTTGAGGAATCGTTAATAAAACTAAATAAACCGAGATATAATGTTCGTTTAAAAGACGACAAAAAATTTCCCTACCTGAAGATAACAGTACACGAAGAATTCCCAAGGATAGTTTTCACGAGAAATATAAAACCTGATGGTTCCCTTATTTTTGGACCATACACAAGTGCTCGAGCACTGAGACAAACAAGGGACGCACTATGTCGCATTTTCAAACTTGTGTCTTGTAGTAAAGATTTAGCTAAAAGTTATACGCGTCCGTGTCTTGAATATAATCTTGACAGGTGCAGTGCACCATGTGTCGGGCAGATCAATAAAAAAGAATACAGGAATTTCGTAAATAAGGCAATCAAATTCTTAAAGGGAAGTTCTGATGAACTGGAAAGGGAAATTGAAAGAAGAATGTGGGAATGCGCAAAAAAAGAAAAATTCAAAGCAGCAGCAATTCTCCGTGATCAATTACTTGCAATTAGAAGAATATCTCAGCGCCAACAGGTCGTCACAACAAAAGATATTAATAGAGATGTCATTGGCATCAGCCGAAGCAGATTCAGCTGTGTTGCCTGTTTGTTTAGAATACGAGAGAACCGTCTTATGTCAAAAGAAATATTCCATCTAAAGATTAGTTCACAGATAAGCGATGAAGAGATAGCCAGTTCATTTATTAGACTAATATACACCCATTTATCATTCATCCCTGATGAAATTGCCATATCTGTATTACCTTTTGAATGGGACATACAATCTAAATGGTTTAGAGAAAAGGGTTTTAAAGTCAAAATATCAACTGGGAATAAAGAAGAGAACAAAAGACTTTTAAAATGGGCACAAAGAAATGCAGATAGTGAACTCGCAAAAAGAGTGATAAAAAGAAGAACATCTGGAGCGATATTCGAACTGCAAAATCATTTGCAATTAGAAAAGCCACCACGATGGATAGAAGCATTTGATGTATCAAATCTTAAAGAAAAATTCGCAGTGGGTTCTTCAGTTGCATTTCGTGACGGTAAACCTTATAAACAACGTTACAGGAGGTATAAGATTAAAAGAGTTAGGGGACAAAACGATTTTGCAATGATTAAAGAAATTGTTTCGCGGCGAGTAATGGACTTAGACAGGGAAAAGAAAATGCCTGATCTATTACTTATTGATGGCGGTAAAGGACAACTGAGTGCGGCAATTCAGGCAATCAGAGAAATAGATATTACTGTACCCATTTTTGCAATAGCAAAGAGGAGTGATCAACTCTTTGATGCATATGGTAATGTGGTATCGATTCCTGGTTCATCAAGGGGACTTATTCTTTTGAAAAGGTTACGGGATGAGGCACATAGATTTGCAATCGGATATCACAGAAAAGTTAGAGGTAAAAAAATAACTGAATCAATACTTGATAAGATAAGCAGTATTGGAGAAAAAAGAAAATTAACTCTATTAAAATATTTTGGCAGCACTGAAGCAATTAACAAAGCATCAGAAGAGGATATTGCAAAGGTACCAAATATTGGCAAAAAAATCGCAAAGATAATATACGAATCATTACATACATAAATTCCTATACCAATTTCTTTGGTGTAGGAATAAATACTAATATCTAAATTCGAAACTCCGTCTCGTATCGAACACTCGATGTGAAACATAAACAATATCTACCCCGCTCTTTCAAGAAAAGGCGGGGCAAATGACCAAAATATTCCATATTTACTTTTGTACAACCGTTGATGTGGTGCTTGGAATTTGAATTTTATGTATTCTGTATCTATCTACTGACTACTGTCT
>SOIY01000224.1 GCA_004376785.1 Candidatus Stahliibacteriota bacterium
TTAAATGGATTATCCCACGTTGAGTTTATCGAGGGCAATGCCCGATTTATTTCTAGGTCCGAAATCCAAGTGAATGGGAAAATTTACAATGCTATCAAGTTCATCATTGCCACTGGTTCCTCAACATTCGTGCCTTCGATTGAAGGTATAGAAAAAGTTGCCTATTTAACAAATATTGAAGCTCTACTGTTGAAGAAATTACCTGAATCACTGATTATCATTGGTGGGGGGCCGTTGGGGGTGGAATTTGCTCAGATGTTTTCAAGATTTGGAACCAGGGTTTATCTATTGCAAAGAAGCGAAAGAATAGTCCCAAGAGAGGAGCCTGAACTGTCCAATCTGCTTCAGAGATATCTACAGGATGAGGGAATAGAGATTTGGACAAGAGGTGCAATTAAAAGTGTTAAGCAGGAGGGAAAAGAAATAATTGTAAAGGCAGAGGTTGAAGGGAAGGAAAAAATATTAAAAGCACAGCAGTTGCTAGTTGCAACAGGAAGAAGAGCCAATACTTCTAATTTAAGGTTGGAAAAACTCGGGGTTAAACTGAACAAGAAAGGTGAGGTGATTGTCAACGAGGAGATGGAGACGCGTGAAAATGTCTGGGCTGCTGGCGATGTAACGGGCGAACCAATGCTTGAAACCGTCGCAGCCAAGGAAGGTATGGTTGCAGCCAGCAACTCAATTTCAGGCAATAAGATGAAGATGGATTATAGAGTTGTCCCCCATGCAGTCTTCACTGATCCCCAGCTTGCAGGAGTTGGATTAACCGATGCACAGGCAACTGAAAAGGGAATAAATTGTAGATGCAGCACCGTTCCCATGGAATTAGTGCCGAAGTCACAGGCAATAAAAGACACAAGAGGAGCGATAAAAATCGTAATTGAGAATAAAACTCAGGAGATAAGAGGTATTCATATCCTGGCACCTCAGGCAGCTGATTTAATCCATGAAGGAGTTATGATTGTCAAAAATAGGATGACAGTTGATGACGTAATAGATACTTTACATATCTTTCCAACCTTATCAGAGGCAATAAAAATTGGCGCCCAATCGTTCAGAAGGGACATCAAGAAAATGAGCTGTTGTGTGGAATGATAAAATCATTTTTAAAAGAGATTGGTGAAGACCCTATTTTGGAAGCACTCGAAAAATGAGCAAAAAAGGAGGTGTAAATTATGAGTGCAAAGCGTAAGGTTGATGACCATCACCATGATGATGGTCATCACTGGTAGTTGTATGTTACTTTCTTCTAGAAAAGATAGTTTTAGGCTTCTTTTTTAAAAATAGACTACCTAATATCCAGAGTGCTACAAGGACAATAATAATGATCGATGAAAAGATCAGTAGTACTGTTGAATACTGTTTCAATTTTGATATTTCGTGACCGAAGACCGTATATACTATAGTAGCAGGCAGCATTCCAATACCTGTCGCAAGCACAAAATGCCGTGTTCTAATAGTGCTCAGTCCTGCTGCATAACTTATCGTATCAAAGGATACATGCGGAAATAGCCTTGCGATCAGGACTATCATAAATCCGTGCCTTGCACTAATCCGCTCAACATATTCCATAATCCTCTTATCACTCAATAATTTACGAGCATAGTTATCAAAGAACCATCGTGCTATCCCATAGGATACCAGTGCCCCGCACATAGCACCTATCCAGGAGATAACCGTACCCCAGAACACACCGAACAACAACCCGTTTGCAGCTGTAATTAACATTGCCGGTAGAGGAGCGATGACAGATTGAAGGACCATAAGCAGGATGCTCATCAAAGGAGCAGCTATCCCCCATGAACTGATTATGTCCGAGAGTTGATCCAATGAATCACTCAGTATTATCTTACATGTTCCTTCTATCTGATGATGGATTACGAAAAAGATAACAAGATACGTTACAAAGATAACAGCATACAAAATGATATTCTTAAGTTTAGTAACCTTTGTTCTTGCAAAGGCAAGCCCAATAATTGTTACTCCTATGAATAACAGCGTCAGACTATAAATCCCCACTATAGAGCTACCTCCTATTATCTCTTATTATATTTTAAACATAGGTGCTATAAGTTATTGATGCAGCTCCGATTCCAGAGAAAAAAGAAACTCTCGTCTGTTTACTTTTTTCTATCCAGGTAGACTCATATTCCCTTTTTTGTAAATTATAATGCTAATTTATCATCTAAGAAATTTTTTTTTAGTTTTTTTCCCTTTTCAAGTTCAATCAACTTTCTCTATTCGTTTTATGGGAGATCTCTTTAGGGTCTTCGCAGCAGGATGAAGGAACTGCAGTTAAGTTGTCCA
>SOIY01000185.1 GCA_004376785.1 Candidatus Stahliibacteriota bacterium
AGAAGTTGCAATCCATTAATACCAGGCATTATCAGGTCTGTAATTACCAAGGATATTTCATTGTTCTTGAAGATTTTGAGTGCTTCCTTGGCGTTTCCTGTGTCATAGGTAGAATAACCAGCGCGGGTTAGCAGTTCAGATAAAATACGACACATATTTTCTTCATCGTCCACGATTAGAATGTTTTTTTTCTCCATATTACTTCTCCCAATACGGCAGATTTATTATAACTTCACAGCCTTTGCCTGGTTTTGAAATAATTCTCATGTTTGAATTATTTAATGCTAATAATTTTTTGGTTATCGGTAAACCCAGACCAGTACCGCCAGGTTTTGTCGAATAAAATGGATCGAATATCTTGGTCTGATCTTCAAAATTGATACCTGGCCCATTATCTTTTATACGTAACGTCACCCTACCTTTACCGTCTTCGCTAATAGAAATTTCAATCTTCCCAGCACCTTTCATTGCTTCTGTTGCATTCAGTAATAGATTCGTAATAACCTGTTTAAATTGGTCTATGTCAAATTTTATTATTAGAATATTCCTTGGGTGAAAAATCGGCATTTCTATGTTTTTGAAACTTGGGTTATTCGAAATCTCTTTCACGCAAGCGGTCACTTCTTTTTTAACATTAACCTTTTCAGAAAGTGGGGTGGAGGTCTTGGAAAAATAGAGTAATTTATTAACAACTCGATTCAATTTGTCACACTCGTCTATAATTAAATTTGTGAATTTACTGTCCTGGGTATTTGAATTAATAAGTTGTGCTGAAGATCTTATTATCGCTAGCGGATTTTTTACTTCGTGAGCAATATACGCCGACATCTCACCTAAGGCTGCTAATTGCTCTAAATATCGAATTTTTTCAAGCATCCTGAATCGTTGAAGCCATAGGGTACACGTGTTGGCAATAAATTCCAGGGAATGAATATCAGCATTATTAAATGCGCGACCATTATTTTTTGCCCCGGTGAATATTAGCCCTTCCAAATTTTCCTCAAACATCATTGGAATATATGCTTCATAGCCCAGTGTTTCAAGTTCCGCCAGCATTTCATTGAAATTCGACTCAGTAACCATCTCAAGATTGCCAAATTTAAAAAGATGTTTTGCTTCGTCGAGAATTAATGGTTTAGGTTTGTATTTGAACCACTTTATTAAGTAATTAGAGTCTGATAATTCAGGAATTTTTGTGTTTCTTAAACCTGCCGGCCAGGTCAATCTATAAATTTGAAGATTGCTATCGTAAAGACAAAATGCGATTTCTGATATATTTAAGTTATTCTTAAGAATTTTGCTGGAAATTTCAAAAATGTCATTGGTGTTTTTCGCTGTTTCTAAAATACTATTTATTTCTGTTATTGTCTGGTTTGAGGATTTTGACTTTTTGAATAATGTATTTTCTACATATAGCATAATTCTATTACCAAAAACAAGAATTATTGCTACCACAATAAATAGATATACATACGGCGCAAGAATAGATAGTTTAAAAACTTCTGAAAGGAGATAAGAAATCAAAATTAGAATGAGAAGAGTAAGAAAGAATCCAGTTAGTCTGCGTATTGTAAGATTCACATCAAAGAGTCGATGGCGAAATATACTGATTGCAACAAGGGATGAATAGAATGCAGTTGCTACATTGCCAATACCAAACGTATTTATCCCTAATGCAGAAAAAATATCTTCAGCAAATGCACCCGTTACACCAACAGTACCTCCTATAAACAATAAACCTAATCTTCCTTGCTCCAGAGGTCGGGTCGAGCGGAAATAAGCGCGGCCTATAAAAATAAGGGAGATAATAAATAATGGTAGTACGAAAAATTCCAACATATAGTCATATGTCCGCGAGGAGAAGATATTCATAATATAAATTAATGATAGTAATACAGCTAATATATAGCATATTCTAATAAAGTACTTCATTTTTCCGGATCTGATTTCAATGAATGAAATCGTAAAATGGAGTGCCAATACAGGTAGTAAATAAAGACACGCAGTCACCAATGGGTAGTATATTTGGTTAATGATATTGAAATAGATTGTGCTGATGTTTTTTGTCTCAATAAGACTTGAAACAACTACTCTTAAATTCCACATAAGGAGGCAGAAGCTCATCAGAATAAATGTTTTATAGACAGTATGACGGCGATTACGGAATGAGACGAAGATAATCAGACCAAGATTTAATGCTACGGCAAAAGCAGCAAATAATATTTTGATATTCATGTCAGAAGAACTTCTCCTTCTTGATTAATTATATAAATATATTGTAATCAAACTACTTAAATTGTCAATAC
>SOIY01000031.1 GCA_004376785.1 Candidatus Stahliibacteriota bacterium
CCCGTTTTCCTATTATCCAATCTTCATAACTTCGTAACTTCATAACTTCCTAACTTCTATCTTTTCCCAACTTCTTGCTTTTCTTGACGCTTCTCTTCTTTTTTGCCTTCTTTGTCTTTTTTATCTTTTTTGTTTTCGTCTTTTTCGCCTTAGCCTTAACATTCTCATTTATCCAGTCAACTATCTCAGTTGTTGGTGTGCCTGGCCCAAACATTTTCTTTACACCTTTCTTTTCGAGTTTTTTCATATCTTCTTCAGGAATTATACCACCACCCGTAACAATTATATCCTTTGCACCCTTTTTCTTTAGCAGATTAATAACCTTTGGGAATATTGTCATATGGGCACCGGACAAGATTGAGAGACCTATAATATCAACATCTTCTTGAATTGCAGCTTCAACAATACTCTCGCAAGTCTGATGCAGACCAGTATAGATAACCTCCATTCCAGCATCACGCAGTGCAGCAGCAACAACCTTTGCACCACGGTCATGTCCATCAAGGCCAGGTTTACCAATTATGACACGAATTTTCTTATCCATAAAACCTCCTTTTTCCTTCGGAAAAATAGATGTAAACGGATTTAAGCGGATTCAACCCGATACTTCTTTGTCTGTCTACATCCGCCACAATCTGTATGCATCTTTCATTTTCTTAGAAAATGATTGGTTCGTGGTATTCACCAAATTCTTCTTTTAAAGTATTACACATTTCTCCAAGTGTAGCATATTCCTTCACACAATCAAGAATTTTTGGCATTAAATTTTCATCATTCGCTGCAGCCGTACGAAGCCTTTTTAAGGTCTCCTTTACCTTTGCATTATTACGTTCATTCTTCACTTTTTTGAGTAATTTGACCTGATCTTTTTCAACCTCCTTAGATATCTTCAGAATTTCAATATTCACTTTTTCATCTTCTTTAAATATATTTACACCAACATGAAACTTTTCTTTTCGTTCTAATTTCTTTTGATACTCATAGGCACTTCGAGATATCTCTTTTTGGAAAAAACCTTTGTCAATAGCTGCAACAACTCCGCCTAATTTATCAATCTTCTCAAAATATTCATACGCTCCCTTTTCCAATTCATCGGTCAAGGTCTCTATATAGTATGAACCACCTAATGGGTCTATTGTATTTGCTACACCTGTTTCGCAAGCAATCAATTGTTGTGTACGAAGAGCAATCTTTACTGCATTCTCTGTTGGCAATGCATACGTCTCATCCATTGAATTAGTATGAAGCGATTGCGTTCCGCCAAGAACTGCAGCAAGTGCCTGGAACGCCGTGCGTATAATATTATTTTCAGGCTGTTGTGCAGTTAAAGTACAGCCCGCAGTTTGTGTATGAAATCTCATTAAATAAGACCGTGGGTTCTGAGCATTATATTTGTTTTGCATCATACGTGCCCAAATCCTCCGTGCTGCACGGTATTTTGCAACCTCCTCAAAGAAATCCAAATGAGAATTAAAAAAATGGGAGAGTCGTGGAGCAAACTTATCGACTGATAATCCTGCCTTAATACCATATTCAACATAGGTAAACCCATTCTTCAAAGTAAAAGCCAGTTCCTGCAGTGCGGTAGAACCAGCCTCCCTGATATGGTAACCAGAAATAGAAATTGTATTCCATTTAGGAACATTATCAGAACAATACCCCATAATATCGGTGATAATCCGCATAGACGGCTCTGGTGGATAAATCCATGTTTTTTGTGCCTGGTACTCTTTGAGCATGTCGTTTTGAATTGTACCGGTCAACACCTTTGCCGGAATTCCCTGTTTTACTCCCACTACAATATACATTGCAAGAAGCATTGCTGCTGGTGGATTTATTGTCATCGAAGTTGATATCTCATCGAGCGGAATGCCATTAAATAGTATTTCCATATCCCGCAATGTATCAATTGCAACACCACATTTACCAACTTCGTCGCAGGCGAACGGATCATCAGAATCACGACCATAGAGTGTGGGAAAGTCAAAAGCAACTGAAAGCCCGGTCTGCCCATGTTTTAAAAGATACTTATACCGCTTATTAGTATCTTTCGGTGTCCCAAATCCTGAGAATTGCCGCATTGTCCAGAGCCGACCACGATACATATTTGTATAAACACCACGGGTATATGGAAATTCGCCAGGATAGCCCAGATCTCTATTATAATCAAAACCTTTAAGATCTTCATGTGTATACAGAGTTTTTATTGACAGACCAGAAACCGTGGTAAACTCCTGGTCCCTCTCTTTACAGGTTTTGCTTTTTTTCTCCCAATCATCTTTTTTCATAAATACTCCCACT
>SOIY01000270.1 GCA_004376785.1 Candidatus Stahliibacteriota bacterium
AGCCTTCTACTCCTCTTTATTCTACGCCTAAACCTCATTTTGTCAATAAGTCCTCACTTCTTCCTTTGTTCGTTCATTGACTTCTTTTGAAAATTAGTTATAATTCCAGATGAAAAATAAGCTAATTTTCATAATAATTCTATTAATCTCCTGTGGTTTGCCTCCAAAACAAAAAGCAATCAGCATTCTGCAACAAGGGGTTAAGGACGAATCAATTATTATCCAGGTTAATGCAGCCAAGGGATTAAAACAGACAGGTGATGCCCAGGGTATTAAAACCCTTTATGAAACACTGAAAGCTAAAGACAAAAATGGTATTGCTGCAGCACTCGCAGTTCTCTATGATTTAGAAGAGAATACATTTTCACCAGTCCTTGTCAAACTTGTTGATCATAATGATCCCTTGATTCGGAGTGAGGCATATAAAGTTATTTCTTTAATAGATGATGAAAGATGTCTCGAGATTTTTATTAAAGGAATAAATGATAAGGTTGCGAAAATAAGAAGGACTTCTTTTCTAGGACTTAAAAGATTTCGAAAAAAACGAACCATAATGAAAGGTTTAAGGGATATTGATCCCCTGACAAGAATTGTTGCAGCGCAAGCACTCGGTAGTATTGGTCAACAGGATATGGAGAATTTTATTAGAAAAGAAATGGTAATCCAAACTATCGACATCTGGAAACAGGGAATTATTAGCCTTGCTGAAATGGGCGATACATCAGCAATACCTTTTATTAAAGAATCGCTCGTCGATGCACCGTGGGAGTTGAGGCTTGCCGCAGCTGAGGCTTTATTGATATTGAATAATCAAGACGGTGTTGATGTGTTGAAGCAGGGTTTACAATCAAATAATCCTTTTACACGCGTTAAGGTCGTGCAGATTCTTAAAAAATTTAATTTACCTGAAGGTTCCCAATTGTTAAAAGAAGCAGTAAAAGACGAATATATTAATGTTTCCATTGTAGCAATTGAGGCACTTGCTAAATATAAGGCAAAGGAGCACCAGACATTATTTGCCGAAATGATGGGTGCGCCAAATCCTCTGGTAAAAATTGCCGCGGCAACAGCCTATTTACAGAGTGAATAATGGGATTAAAATTACACAATACATTAACCCAGAAAATAGAAGAATTTAGGCCAAGGGAAGATACAGTTGGCATCTATACTTGTGGACTTACTGTTCAGGGGCCGCCACACGTAGGCCATATTCGTTCTGCGATAACCCGTGATATATTGGTGAGATGGCTTGAATATTCAGGCTATAAAGTTATGACCCTGGAGAATTTTACAGATATTGATGATAAGATCATAGAAAAGCAGAAAGAATTGAATAAGGACTGGCGCATAATAGCAGAAGAGAATATCTTAAAATATCTCAAGGCATGCGATATACTTAATATAAAAAGAGCGACTTTTTATCCCAGGGCATCGCAGCACATTGAAGAAATCATGGAGCTTGTAAAGAAATTGATAGATAATGGTTTTGCTTATGAAAAAGGGGGCGATGTTTATTTTAAAGTGCGTGCATTTAAAGATTATGGAAAACTCTCAAAGAAAAGTATTGATGATCTTGTTTCCGGCGCCAGGATAGAACCGACCGAACATAAAATTGACCCATTGGATTTTGCGCTCTGGAAAGCAGCAAAACCTGGGGAACCATACTGGCTCAGTCCCTGGGGCAAGGGAAGGCCGGGTTGGCATATTGAATGTTCTGCAATGTCAATGCACTATCTCGGAGAAACATTCGACATACATACTGGTGGAGAAGACTTGATCTTTCCTCATCATGAGAATGAGATTGCTCAATCAGTTGCGGCTACAGGTAAAGAATTTGTTCGCTATTGGCTGCATAATGGCTGGGTTACCTTGGGTGGTGAGAAAATGGCTAAATCAACCGGTCATTATTTTCTCATTGAAGACATATTGAAAGACTACAGCTCAAATGTTATCAGATTATATCTGTTAAAAACTCAATACCGTAATCAGATTGAATTTTCCAAAGACAGGTTGGATGAGGCAAAAGCAGCTTACCTGAGGATACAGACCTATATCCATGGTTTTGAAAAACTTCCTGAACTCGCTGAGCCTTTTATGCTTAAGGAGTTCACTGAGGCGATGGATGATGATATCAATACACCTATGGCATTGGGTATTATCTTTGACTTGATAAAACAGGGTTATGAGAAAGAAAGTCTGGAGATAGCGATTAGTGTTAAGTACTATTTGAGTGTCCTGGGGTTTGCTGAAGACGAACCTGATCAGCCAATTAATGATGTTATAGACGTGCTGCGTGAAGTCAAGGCAAAATTAAAGGATAAGAAAAGCGAACTATTGGACTTCGCAGCGCGGGATCTCTGGAGCCGTCTTGAGACCATAAAATCAAGCGATAAATTCTTTTCTAATCTTGTAAACGTACTCCTCGACATAAGAAACCAGCTGAGAAAAGAAAAAAACTACGAACTTGCTGATTTTATTAGGGAGCGTCTTGCGCGCAAACATATTCATATTTTTGACAAAGAAATCGATGTAAGTACTTTCCGGGTGGATGCAAAGTGATTAACGCTACACAGATCAAAAAAGGGATGCTTATAAAAATGGATGACGTGCCCTTTATTGTCTTAAAGGTATCCCACATAACCCCAGGCAAGGGCAGAGCTTTTATCCAGTGCGTGTTAAGAAATCTTAAAAGCGGATTCTCCAAAGACGTGAGGTTTCGTTCCAATGACCGGGTTGAAGAGACCGAGATTGAACCAGTGGAAATGGAGTACATATACACTGCTGATAATTTGTTATATTTCATGGACACGGAAAGTTATGAACAGATACCTTTGGACGCTGACCTCATAGGAGATGCGGTAAAGTTTCTCCACCCCAATATAAGGGTAAAAGTAGAATTTTATGAAGACAAGCCTTTTGGTATTATTCTGCCGAAATACATAACCCTAAAGGTGATCGAGACACAGGTGTACATAAAAGAGGCGACTGCCCAGGCTCAGTCAAAACCAGCTAAACTTGAAGGCGGTCATACCTGTCAGGTACCGCCATTTATCGAAACAGGTGATCAAATAAAGATTAACACTGAAACAGGTGAATATGTTGAAAGAACATAAAAGATGATAGATAACAGATGGAAGATAGAAGATAAAAGAATGATTTTAGATTGCAGATGTTAGATTTTAGATTTAGGCATTTAGGTGTTTACCCCGTTTAGATAGTAAACATCTAACGGGGTTTAGGACTTTAGGTATTTATCCGCCTGAGGCGGATAAGGGGGTCTTATGACTGAAGATTTACAAGAAGAAATTAGAAAAGTAGCAGAGAAAGTTCCTGGTTGTCAATATGTCAGCCTTGTTGGCTATGATGGGATTACTGTAGTCCAGCACATTATAGAAGCAAATTTCGATGTCACTCTATATGATGCCGAAATTTCTTCAATTATGTTGGTTTCAAAAGCGGTGAAGGACAGTTTGAATTTAGGTATTGAAAAGGAATTTATCTGGCTTACTCAAAATTCTTTTTTTATAATCCAACCGATAGGTGAGGATTTCTTCATCTACAGCTGTCTTAAATCAACAGGCTCAAATCCAGGTGTAGCAAGGATTGAATTGAATAAAGCAAAGGGGACAATTCGTAAAATCATATACCCAGACCAGTAATTTTTCAAGATAACCACGTTAAGAATCTGGAGGGCTGAATTAAAAGGGTAGGTATTACAGTACTTTTTGCTATTGTATTTGGTGTTATTATCCAGACGATTCTCAATTTCTCAATTGTATTTAGTATTTATATCTGCATTTTGGCAATATTGCTTTCGTTCTGGAAAAGATGGTTTTTATATATTCTCATTACAATACTCTCCATGTTAAACACATCGTTAAATACTCCAGTTAGATTAACTCATGAAGGCCGGGACTTAACCTTTTCAGGAACAGTGGTGCGCGAAGAACATCGCGAGCACTATGTAAAATTATTGATTAATATTGACGAAGCGCAGATCAATAATAGAATAATAAACTATAAAATCCCAGTTGAATTTTACACGCGAGAACATAATACTTATTTGGGTAGAAGATTTTTAATAAAAGGCAGAATTAAAAATTCGAAATACCCTAACCGTCCGAATTTACTTACTGGCAAAATTATAAAAACAGACCTTGGAGACACTTTTTTGGGCACAGTTCTTTTTTCTGTAAGGGGTTATATAGATAGTATGCTCAAAAGTCTTCTAAAGAATGAGCATTATGATTTGGGTATAGGACTTATTCTCGGAGGAACTGGGCGTTTAAAAAAGGATTTAAAGGATGTATTTATTCGCGCTGGTGTTCTTCATATTTTAGCGGTTTCAGGATTACATGTCGGATTTGTCTGTATGTTCGTTGGCTTTGTACTTTTTTTTGTTCCTGTTTCGACAAAAATAAAGTTTTTTATTATTATGCTGATTCTTTGTTTGTATACGGGCATTACAGGTTTTCGACCTGGTGTGTGCCGTGCTACTTTGATGGCATTTCTATTCGGATTAGGTTTAATTCTTCAGAGGAATATAGATGGTGTACACATCATAAATATCACGGCAATCATTTTGCTGCTTATTAATCCACTACTTGTTTTTGACATAGGGGCACAATTGTCTTTTGCCGCAGTTTATGGTATCCTCTTTTTGTATCCAATACTTGAAAATGTAATAATAAAAAGGGTAAAGGCAAAACCATATAAATTCATCATGGCATCAATGGCAGTTTCATTTTCAGCGCAACTCTGTGTATCACCTCTACTTATATACTATTTTCATCGTCTGCCAACTCTTGCAGTCATTTCTAACGTTCTAATTGTACCTATTGCTTCTATTATCATTTTCCTATTATTTTTCTGTTTGATTATTGGCACTTTCTCATTTATGCTTGCCAAAATGATCGCCGTTTTAATATCTATATTACTTAGTATTTTAGTTACAATATCAAAACTTTTTGCCGGTATTCCGTTTTCTACGATCACGCTGTATATTTCACCAATAATTTTGCTTCTTCTATACTTCATCTACTCCCAGAGATTAAGAAAATTCGCAATCTTTTCGATAATTATAATATCAATCTTTTTTTCAATCTCTTCACTTTCAGATTGTGTAATAATCAAAACTGGAACAGCAGGCACATTGATTTCGACACCTGGTGGTGAAAATATATTTATTACATTAAAACATTCTCCAGTACAGACTTCCATTTTTTTAGCCAATCAAAATATTGAGAAATTAGATTATCTAATTGCAACAGAAAATCACTATCCTGTAGAGAAAAAATTTTTTAAACTACCTGATAAATTGCATGTTAAACAAATAAGATTTGGGAAAATGACGATCAATGTAAGCGATAATATCAACATAATCTTCAGAGAAAAGAAAATAACATTGGACAATAGTGATTTTAAACATTATGGAAACGAAGAGAATTTATTTTATATATTAACTAATGGCAAAAATGTACAGAGGTTTAACACTTCTCTACACGGTTCAATTATTGATCAAATAATATCAGATATAAAACTGTTTTTCGTAAAATTCAGATTTTTATTCTAAACTTCCAATCGTTTTTTCCACTTCTTGCAGAATTTCACATGATTTGACCAATTCTTTCATTCTGTTGTGATCATCATATAAAGGTCGGTCTTCATCCAGATGCGCTACGTGTTTACGCACGACTTTTTTAGCAGCACTTACGCCTTTACCCGGTGTGAAATCGCGAAAATCCAGGGCTTGTGATGCACCCATGAATTCAATGCCTAAAACGCCATAGGCATTGTCGAGTATCTGTCCATTTTTTATCGCTGTATTCATTGCCATAGAGACAAAATCTTCCTGGTCAGCAGCAGCTGATATGGACATCACTGAAGCCGGTGCAGATAACATTCTCTGTTCAGTAATCAGGGTGCAAGCAGTGTACTGGCTGAGCATTAAACCGGACATCATGCCTGCGCCTTTGGTGAGAAAGGCTGGTAAACCGATACTGAGCGCCGGGTTATTCAAACGATTGAACCTGCGTTCTGAAAGCACACAAACCATAGTGACTGCAGCACCTATCATGTCCATGGGTAAGGAAACCGGTGTACCCTGGAAATTTGCGCCGGTTATTGTCAGGTTCAATTCGGGAAAAAAAACAGGGTTGTCCCCGACTCCGTTCAATTCAATCTCCACCTGTTTCCTGGCATAGCAGACGGCGTCATGAGCTGCGCCAATGACCTGGGGTGAAGAACGCATAGAATATGCGTCCTGGACTTTTATCTTGAATTCTTTGGACAATAAATCACTGCCATCTATGCACTTCATTATTGCCTGGGCTGATCTTATAGCACCTGGGAAACCTCGTGCCTGGTGGAGCCTAACATCATAGGGTTTCATATTTGCATACAATGCTTCTAAGGTCATGGCACAGGCGATTTCTGTCTGCTTTAGCCAACGGTTGATATCAAAGAGTTGAAGCGCACTCATTGCCGTAATTAAGTTAGAACCGTTAATCGTTGCTAAGCCATCCCTTGCCTTTAAGCCGGGGATGGGTATGCCAGCGCGTTCCATTGCAGTTTTTCCAGGCAGGCGTTCGCCTTTGAAATAAGCTTCACCTTCGCCCATAAGCAAGAGCGCGATCTGTGACATCGGTGCGAGATCGCCGGAAGCTCCCACTGAACCTTTTTGACAGACTACAGGTGTAACGCCTTTGTTCAGCATCTGTGCCAGGGTCAAAGGGATTTCAGGTCGGCAACCCGATTTGCCCTTGGATAAAACATTTATTCTTCCAGCCATTGCTCCTCGTATATATTCGATAGGTGCTGGGTCGCCGATACCAGCAGCGTGGTTGTATATCAGGTATCTTTGAAACTGCTCGACTTGTTCATCAGTCAATATCACTTCAGAAAATTCTCCAATGCCGGTATTGACACCGTACATGATTTCCCGTGCCTGAATTTTTTGTTCCAGCATTGCCCGACACTTTTTGACTCGTTCAATTGCTTGATCTGAAATTTCTACTTGCTCATTATGCCGTGCAATATCGACGATCTTTTCAATTGTTAAGTGTTCACCATCAAGAGATATTGTCATAAATACTCCTTTTTATTTTTAACAGTTTAGTCTTTCCAAAATTGTAGTTATCTCTGCCTGAGGCAGAAAGGCAAACTACTTCTTTTTATTTTTTGAATAATTAAGACAAATACAAAAATAATATTACTTAATTATAAACGAAAGTCAACCCCTGGATTTATGGTAAATGGTTATTGGGTTAGGGTTTGGATGCTGGAATTTTTTGCAAAACCAAATGTTTTGAAATTAAGAATTCAGTCTATCGCAAGATGGGCTGGATGAATTTGGTATTTGGAGCTTGGCTTTTGGAACTTGGAACTTAGTTCATGGTTATTAG
>SOIY01000344.1 GCA_004376785.1 Candidatus Stahliibacteriota bacterium
TATATCTGTCTGCATCCGTCATAATCTGTTTGAATCTAAGAAATTTATTTCCCAAGTATTTCTCTCGCAATTACTATTTTCTGTATCTCTGATGTTCCTTCGCCTATCTCCATTAACTTTTCATCACGCATAAAGCGCTCAACTGGATATTCTTTGGTCAAACCAAGCATGCCATGAATAGTAATTGCTATATCTGTTGCCTTCATACCTATGAGAGAAGCATAATATTTACCCATTGCTGCCTCTTTTGTGTAAGGCATATCATTATCTTTGAGCATTGCTGCCTGGTATATTAGCAGACGTGCAGCCTCAATCTCAGTTGCCATCTCTGCTATCATTGATTGAATAGATTGTGATTTTTTTAATGGCTTTCCTGATTTCTTGTTTTCCTTAACAAACTTTACTGAGGCATCTAATGCACCCTGAGCAATACCTAAGGCGAGCGCACCAATTGATATTCTGCCGCCATCAAGCGTTGCCATGAACACCTTAAAACCTTCACCTTCTTTACCAAGAAGATTTTCTTTTGGTATTTTGCAATCCTCAAAAATCAGCTCAGACGTTATGGAACCGCGCAGACCAAGTTTATCTTCTTTTTTGCCTGCTGAAAAACCAGGCGTTCCTTTTTCAACAATAAAAGCAGAAATACCAGAATAGCCCATTGATGGATCTTTTGTGGCAGTAAAGATAATAATATCTGCCACTTCCCCGGATGTAATAAACCGCTTTGAACCGTTTATTACATATTCATCGCCAACAAGTTTTGCTATAGTCTGGGTACCAGCTGCATCACTACCAGCATTAGATTCAGTAAGTCCAAAAGAACCGATCTTTTCACCGCGTGCAAGGGGAATAAGATATTTTTGTTTCTGTTCTTCTGAACCTGCAACATAAATCGGACATACGCCAAGTGATGAATGTGCAGCAAGGAAAATTCCAGTAGAACCACACACACGACCAATCTCGTCAACTGCGATTGCATATGAAAGTACATCAAGACCTGCACCACCATACTCTTTAGGCACATATAGAGCAAGAAGTTCTAATTCTGCCATCCTCTTTATCAAATCCCAGGGAAATTCATCTTTCATATCAAGCTCTTTTGCCCTTGGCGCTACCTCTTTATCTGCAAAATCCCTAACCTTTTCCCTGAATTTTAAATATTTTTCATGTAAAATCATGATAGCAGCTCCTTTGCAATCTTTGATTTTAATTCATAAGGCGGTTCTTGCAATACCTGGATAGTCTTTGCATCCCTTAAGAAACGTTCAACTGGATAATCTTTAATATAGCCATAACCACCATGCACCTGGATTGCTGTAATTCCTGAGAATACTGCAGCTTCACTACTAATTAACCGGGCAATATTTGCGCTTAATGTATACTCCTGTGCTTTATCACATTTCTTGGCTGCATCATAAACAAGAAATCGCGCTGCCTCAATCCTGGTCTTCATATCAACGAGCATTTCCTGAACCATTGGAAATTCACATATTGCCCTACCAAATTGTTTACGCTCTTTTGAATATTTTACTGAGGCATCGAGTGCTGCTTCAGCAATACCCAGTGAAATAGCTGAAAATCCAATATTTGAATAATCCTGCATCTTTTTCAATGCCTGCGTTGCTTTGTCAATCGACAGTAAACATTTATCACCCTTCAATCTTAAATCCTTGTACTCAAAACCAATAATCCCAGCTGCTCTCATGCCTAAAATGTGATGCTTTATCTTTTGAATACCTGCGGTCTCTTCACATAAATACAGTGCTTTGCCATTGGTAAAAGATACTGGTAATATAAAAAAATGCGCTGTCTCACCATTTAAAACAAAATCATATTTTCCTGAAACCAAACAATCGCCATCAGTCTCTGTAACGCTAATTTTTGTATCAGGTACATCAATCCCTAAATCAACACTATATGCACCAATCTCACCTTGCGCAAGTTTCTTAAGATAATACTCTTTGATCTGTTCTGATGCATAATTCATTATAGGAAATGCTACAAGGCAATTATTCACAGCGAGTATAGTACTTATTGATGCACATTGCTTTGCTAACTCTTCAAGCACTATACATAGACTCGTTGTATCAAGAGCAGCGCCGTTAAATTTTTCAGGAATAATCAGACTCGACAGACCTAAATCAGAGAGTTTCTTAATAATCTTAACAGGGAAAACACCATTCTTGTCAATATCACTGGCCACAGGTTCAAGTTCTGTTTGAGAAAACTTACGTACCTCACCTTGAATCAATTTTTGTTCACTATTAAAATCTATTAATGCCATA
>SOIY01000334.1 GCA_004376785.1 Candidatus Stahliibacteriota bacterium
CCTTCATTTCCCATATCTCCTCTTAATCTTTTCGGTCTTTTCCCAGGATAGTTTCAATAGGTCCTGCCCGGAATATTTCTTTTTTCCATTTTCGTATACAAACGTTCTCTCTGTACAACAATAGCACGGATCAACTGCTGCCAATACTAATGCAGCATCAGCAATTGAATAACCTTTTACTGCAACTACATTTGAAGCAACATTCATAAAACTCGGTGCCCTTACCTTATGCCTTACCGGCATGTTTGACCCATCAGAGCGCACATAATGGAAAACCTCGCCGCGCGGAGCCTCATGCCTACCAATACCCTCGCCTGGTGGAATTTCATCTACCCTTGTTTCTATAGGGCCATCAGGCATATTCTTTAAGCACTGCCTCACAATCTTTATCGATTCATCGCATTCTATCAACCTGACCTTTGCTTTAGCCAGTACATCTCCCTCTTCAAATACAATCATATTCCAATCAACCTTATCATAGGCATCATATGGATCATCCTTTCTTACATCGCATGCATAGCCTGAGCCACGTGCTGTAGGGCCAGTTACTGCATAAGCAATGGCATCTTGTTTTGATAATATCCCAACATTTTCAAGCCTTGCCCTTATTACAGGATCATCCAATATTGCATTTGTAAACATGGCATTCTTTTTCTCAAGTAGATCGAGGTATTTCTCAATCTTTGGATAGTCCTCTGGCAGTATGTCTCTTCGTGCACCACCAATCTTATTTATAGCATAATGGTTACGGTTACCCATTATTAATTCAAATAAATCAAGCAAAGGTTCACGATAACGCCATACCCACATCCATACCGTATTATATCCAATAAAATGGCCAGCCAAACCAAGCCACAGATAATGGGAATGAATGCGTTCTAATTCACCAATTATTGTCCGTATATACTGAGCACGCGGCGGCGCAGTTATATGAGCACAATCCTCAACTGCCAAAACATAAGCATAGGGGTGGGAATCTGAGCAGATTCCACAAATTCTTTCAACCAAAAATGGAACTTGATCCCAAGTTAATGTCTGCGAGATAAATTCGTGCCCGCGATGATTATAGCCAATATTAATTTCTAAATCAACAACCTTTTCACCTTCAACAATCAATTTAAAAAACTCAGGTTCTTCTTGTAATGGGTGATATGGACCAATCGGAACTATTCTTCTCAAGATTCCTCCCAAAGTTTCTTCTTAATCTTAATATTCTTATGTTCATCAGCATAATCACGACGCAGAGGATACAGGTCAGCAGGCCAGGTTTCAGCAGTTAATAGCGGAACAAGATTAGGATGTCCAATAAAATCAACACCTAATAATTCGTGAATCTCTCTTTCAATCCAGTCAGTCGCTGGCAAAAGCGTAGTCATACTCTTTATTTTCAAATCATCCTTTGGTACTAATACTTTTATATTATAATAGGTTCCTGCCTCATCATGAGAAAAATGATAAATAATCTCAATACCATCACGAGTATCAATACCAGTGGCAATTGAAAATCTGAAACCTTTTTCCTTATATAAAAATTCAAAAAAATCATATACTTTTTCCCTTGAAATACTTATATAGATTCTACGGGGTGAATGAATCTTTATTATAACCTCTGGAAATTTTGCACTAATTTCATCTAAAATCTTTTTTGAATATTCTTTTTTCATTATAACCTCTTTAATGCCTTAACTATCCCCATAATCATTGATTCAGGTTTTGGTGGACATCCAGGTATATAAACATCAACCGGCATGTGCTTATCATAAGGACCTACTACATTATATGAAGGTGTAAATATATTCTGGGAACAAGCGCATGTGCCAATAGCAATAACAAGACATGGCTTTGGTGTCTGTTCATAAACCCTCAAGACCCTTGGTAAAGTTTTACGGTTTATAACCCCGGTTACTAACAAAGCATCAGCATGTCTTGGCGAACCAACAAGAACAATACCAAAACGTTCAACATCCCAACGTGGAGTAATTAGGTCCAATATTTCAATATCACAATTATTACACGGCGCCGCAGCAAGGTGAAAAACCCAGGGTGATTTTTTTAGTCCCCAGAGCCTAGCATTTCCCATATTCTTCTCCTCTACAACCCATAAAATGCTAAAACCAACCCAATAATTGATAATGCGCCAATACCTATCCAGAAGAACTTTAATGCCTGGTCAATTCGCAGTCTTGGATTAGTATTTTTTACAAGGATAATTAGCACTACTATTAATAACAATTTTAAGATTGCCCACCAGTTGGCAAAACCACCCCATAACACTGAGATCAAAAATAGCGGCAAGAGTAAAAGCATCATTGCCCTGGTCATTTTATATATAGCCAGAGTTACACCTGAATATTCAATATATGGTCCTGCCATTATTTCCTGTTCTGCCTCAGGAATATCAAATGGCACAAAACTCAATTTTGCCTGAATACACAAAAATATGACCACACCCGCAATCACCCCAGAGATCGAATATAAAAAAGGACCTTGAGCTTGCTGGGCAAGAATAATTTCACCAAATTTTACACTTCCTCCTGCCTTTATGATGATACTTACTAATGCAATCAAAAATGGCAATTCATAGGCAAAATACTGGGTCATTTCTCTTGATGCTCCAACACTTGCCAGAGGATTTTTAGAAGCAGATCCACCAATAATAATACCGATTGGAGGCAATGCAAGAAGATATATGATAACGATCAAATCTCCTACAAATGAACCTGATGGATTGAAATTCATGTTAAACAGCATCACAGCAAAAATTGACATTCCTATAAGACCAAGAAGTGGACCCAAAAGAAATAGTGTTTTCGAACTGCCCTCTGGGATTATTGTCTCCTTTAATAACAACTTTAAAAAATCGGCATAGGGTTGGAACCATGGTGGACCCACTCTCCAGTGAATTCGTGCTGTAACCTTACGATCGATCCAGGTCAGGAAAAGACCAACCACTGCGGTGAAAATAAAACCAGGAAAAATAACATATGAAAAAAGAATTCTCACTATATTCATGCCTTTCTCCTGAAAAATGCATTTTTGGAAACCATTCTCATACCAATCTCATGCTTTTCAATATCTTCGTCACTTAAGAACTGAAGAGCCCCAGAAGAACATGCTGCTACACATCGAGGGCCATCTTCCCGATCATTACATAAATTACATTTTTGAGAAACATGCCTGATGAGTGGTGCATCAATAACACCAAATGGACAGGCATATGCACAACTCTTACAACCAATACAAATAAGTGATGATCTGATCACCAAACCGGTCTCCTCATCCCTTTTTATCGCATCAACAGGGCAGGCTGCAACGCATAAAGGGTCTTTACAATGTTTGCACGCAAGCGGTAGATAAGCCTCACCGACAATGTCGCCGTGCCTGATGCGTGCTTCACCTTTGTGAGCTGCTTTACAAGCCGCCTCACAGGACCGACATCCGCAACATAAATCAAGGTCTAAAACTATCCTTTTCGCCATATCTCCACCTCAGTTGGGATAAAATTAACAATGTTATTATCGATCTCAAAATCGAAAAGGCCTTTCACTTCTGGTGTTTCTGCTGGTACTGCAACAATGCCTTTTTCCACATCCTTAGTCAGTTTTGCAGCAAGATCAACTTTTCCATGCTTTGATTTAATAGATATGATATCATTTTGTTTAATGCCCAATTCTTTAGCATCATGGGGATTCAATTTTAATATCTCATTCTCAAAAAATCCAAGAAAATTATAGGCAATCTTCTCACCAATTAACTTAAGAGTCTTTTTCTTTTTGGGTGCTGTACATCTCTCAATAAGCTTTTTAACTCTCTCTTTAATGTTTAGCTTGAGTTCAGGCATGTCTATGTCTAATCGTTTACCTTTTCCAGAGACCTCTTGCAATAATGCAAGTATTTCACTAATAGTTTTAGCACCACTCGATGGTTTAATATTACCATCCAATTTCTTCTTACCAAAATTGGTAAGTATTGTACCTTGTTTTTCAATGTTTAAAGCCACAGGAATTGTTGTGTATTCATTATATTTTATTGTCGAAGTAGAATATATATTTAATGCCTTTAGATTCTTTGCAACCTGGGGATAATAAAAAGGAAACAATTCACCAAAATTAATAAGATGCTTTATCTTCTTCTTTTTGACAAGATTCATAATCGAACCAAAGTACTGATTACCTTCAAATCCGGCAAACTCAACAAGGGGAACAACCTTTTTGCCACTGAATGTACTTAATTTAGCAAGACTTCGGGTCAAAAGCAGAGAATCATATGTATGTGCAAAAGGTAAACTTACAATGATAAGACCATTTTCAGCTTGTTTAAAACTTTTGGAAATCTCTTTAATTTTTGATTCAGGAATACCAGTAATTGCTGCAATATCAATATTCCCCATACTCTCCTGAGCAAGGCCGTATAGTAAAATAGGCTCAGTACCAACTGTGCCTTTCAAAAAATCGTTTGCAAAACCAGCTGTATGCGAGTTGATCGTATCGATTACGACCAATCTATTTTTCCAGTCACGTAATTTCCAATTGATAAGCGCCTTAGAAATCATTGGCGCCTGGCTGAACGGATCGCCCAGCACAATAATCATTTTGGCATTGTCAATTTCATCAAGTGAAAAAGGTTTATTTAAAAATTTCTTTAAAAATCTTTCAGGTTCAAAATAGGTAGAGGCAATATTCTCTATACCTGTTTTATCACAAAAACTTATTATTGATTCATATTCTTCTATAGTGAGATTTCTATCAAATGTAACAGCGACATTTTTCGGGTTGTCCAATATTTTTTTCAAATCTTTTGTAAGTTTTGACCATTCCAGCACCTTGCTATCTTTCATGGGCATGGATAAACGCTTTGGGTGATTTAGATATAACGCAGCCGCACTTCCCCTCGGGCACAATCTGCCTTTACTACTGCCTTCCTTAATATACTCAACCCCTTTTATACCGAAATCATTAAAGACCACACCAAGGTCACATCCAAAACTACAGAATGGACATACAGTCTTTTTAACAGTAGTAAACATCGGATCAATTTTTTTCATATAAACGGCTCCTCAATATCCTTGACATTTTCCCATGTAAGAACTGGACCATCTTTACACACATAAATCTCCCCCAGCCGGCAGTGATTACATTTGCCAAAACCACAAGACATATTACTCTCCATAGATAAATATATGTTGCTGTGTGTGAATCCTGCCTCAATAAGACGCTTGGTTGCAAACTTCAACATTATTGGCGGTCCACAAACAATAGTAGGCGAACTTTTTACATTTACCGGAATTTGCTCAAGAAGAACTGTTACCACCCCTACAGTTTCTTTCCATGATTCATCGCCAACATCAACAGTCAAAGCAATATCAACACCATTAATCTTTTGCCAATCCGGGATTAATCTTCTATATACTATATCATCTGGTGTACGTGCACCATACCTGATATAGATTTTCTTGTAATCCTTAATATTATGCAAGAGTGCCAAAAATAGAGAACGGAGCGGCGCAAAACCCACACCACCACCAACAATATAGATCTCTTTGCCTTTAAAATCTTTTAATGGATAAGGTTTTCCAAATGGACCCCTGACACCTACGAGGTCTCCCTCCTTCAAATTGAACAAGGCAGTAGTTACCCTGCCTACCTGCATAATAGTGAATTCCATATTCTTTGCATAGGGAGAAGATGAAGGAGTAAATGGTGCCTCACCAACACCGGGCACAGTTAACTCAGCAAACTGACCTGCCTCAAATTTTATTGGCATACCATCAAGTATGAATGTTGTGATATTAGAGGTCTCAGGTATTATTTCTTTTATCTTTATGGGAATTGAATAGTATGGATTTACCCCGTTAGAAAGCCCCTTCCTTTGGCTTTGGTCTAACACCTTGTCCGAGTTTTTAACGGGGTTTACAGATTCCATAAAATCTCCCTTATGTCGATCTTTCCTGAACATCCACGATAACATCTTCCACAACCTGAACATGCATAAATACCTTCGTATTTGTTAAAATAGTTGAACTTACACTGGAAGCGATTCCAGAATCGCTCATCCAATTTACTCCGTGGATTGGCTCCACCGCCAACACGGGCATAGGCTGCATAATAGCATGCATCCCATGTTCTCACTCTTTCAAAATTCTTACCTCTTTTATAATCACTCAGTAAAAAGCAGTAACACGTAGGGCAGGCATGTAAACAAGCATGACATTCTACACAATCTTTCCGTGCATTATGCATTTTCTGTTTATCTGCTTTTTCAACCCGTTTGGGTAAATCCTTTTTAAAGGATTTCTTATTAATCTTATTAAGCTTATTAATTGCATGCTTCCGGATTTTATCCCTTTGCTGTTGAACTTCTTTACTCGCTCCTGTAAACAGGTCTTCCATCTTATTTATAATTTCATCGCCTTTTTTTGTAATGGCTTCAAATAGTAACCCGGAAGAAACTTGAGTAAAATTGATATCAGAGATACTTTCACAAAATGGGTTCAAACCGACAAGATTACAAAAACAGCAGTCTTCTGGTTCTGGACAATCTGCTGAGATGATGATAGTATTTTCCCTTCTTTGTTTATAGCCAAAATCAATCGGCTCCCAATCCAAAAAGACCTTATCATAAACATCAATTCCCCTGAGATCACAATTTTTGACGCCAACAAGATATTGCCGTTCTGTCTTTTTTTGTGCGTCCTTTGGAAACTTTGCCACGACATCCCGACTTGGGAACAAAAAGTGTTTTATAGTTTCTACTGTTCTTATTTTTTCAAAATTTAGTTCAAATTTTTTATCCTTATCAAATTTATTTAAATGTACCTTATCATCTTCAAAAACAGGATAAAAAACCGGACCATCTTCTGCTAATTTTGTAATAAAATGTATTATATTATCTGAGGGTAGTAGATAGAGTTTCATAAGTTCTTATTATATTTAAATTTTTTTGCTTGTCAAGCGAATTTAAAATATCAATGATTCGATTGGCAATGGCTATTGTTTCATCACTCAATCTCTCATAAGAATAAGGCTTAACCCCTAAAAACCATATGTGGGCATTAGTATTTTCTTTGAGATAGTGATAAATAGCACTAAATGGCAGATTGTGCGTCGAAATCGAAATTGGACTGCCTTGTAATATCTCTTTGTTCTTTAAAAGAACAGCCCCTGAATCTTGTTTCTTTATTGTATCTAAAAAAATTATCAGATCAGGATGTAAATCGATAATTTTGTTAAGATAATTTTCAGGGTAGAGATTACAATCAATCTTCTTTATATTGTCGGTCTCTTGAATATTCTCTACAATATATGGACCAAAAGCATCATCACCCCGCTCCTTATTCCCCATTCCGCAGAGAAGTATTTTCATTCAAACTATTATAT
>SOIY01000275.1 GCA_004376785.1 Candidatus Stahliibacteriota bacterium
TTTTAATCGGTCAGGGCGTTAAGAGCCCCTGGTATGTCGGGAATACCTGCCAGGGGTTACTGGAAAAGTTTGGGCCGGAGAGAGTGATTGATACGCCAGTTTCTGAGAATGCTGTAACAGGTTCGGCAGCGGGCGCAGCGATTGCCGGTATGAGACCCGTAGTCGTCCATCCGAGGATGGATTTCATGATGTATGCAATGGACCCTATCATCAATGAGGCAGCAAACTGGCATTATATGTGTGGGGGGAGATCGTCGGTACCGGTTGTAATCTGGGGAATTATAAACCGTGGAGGGGAACAGGCGGCGCAGCACTCCCAGGCGTTTCAGGCTTTGTTCGCTCATATTCCCGGATTAAAAGTAGTCATGCCATCAACTCCATATGATGCCAAGGGACTAATGATCGCAGCAATAAAGGACGACAATCCCATTATCTATATCGATGATCGCTGGTTATACAACCAAGAAGAGGTTGTTCCTGAAGAAACTTATGAGGTAGCGATTGGAAAAGGTATAGTAAGAAAAAAAGGAGAGGATTTGACCCTTGTCTCTTCTTCTTATATGGTAATCGAATCATTCAAGGCAGCCCAAGAGTTGGAAGAAGAGGGAATTGATGTCGAATTAATAGATTTGCGTACAGTTAAACCGTTGGATGAAAATCTTTTGCTGAAATCTGTAAAAAAGACAGGCAAGATGGTAATTGCTGACGGCAGCTGGAAGAACTGTGGAGTGTCAGCATACGTATCGGCTTTGGTTTCAGAGAAGGGTTTTAAATACTTAAAGGCGCCAGTAAAAAGAGTAACCCTTCCAGATTCCCCCGCCCCAGCAAGCCGTGTGCTGGAAAAAAAATATTATCCTGATGCGAAAAGCATTAAGGCAGCTATCAGAGAGTTGATTAAATATGACAAATAAAGTTTAGGAGGAACTAACTTGGCTTATAGAGTACCGTTTGTAGATCCCTCCAGGCACTATCTCAAGCTGAAAGACGAAATTGACGCTGCAATCACAGGTTGTCTCTCCAAGGGCGATTTGATAATGAGGAGTCAATTAAAAGATTTTGAAAAGAACTTTGCTTCTTTTGTGGGAACAAAATACGCGGTAGGCCTGAACAGTGGATATCATGCTCTGGCTCTTTCACTGCAAGCTGCTGGAATCGGCGCAGGTGATGAAGTCATCATCGTCGCTCATACATTCGTCGCAAGCATTTCAGCCATCGTGCACTGCGGAGCCACTCCGGTCCTTGTTGACGTTGGAAAAGATTATAATATGAACATGGACGAGCTTGAACCAGCACTAACGCCTCGGACCAGAGCCGTACTGCCCGTTCATCTGAACGGTCGTGTATGTGATATGGACAGATTGATGGAAATTGCTAAAAAACACAATCTCCTAGTCATTGAAGATGCTGCCCAATCTGTGGGGGGTAAATACAACGGGAAAATTGCTGGTTCATTCGGTCTAGCCGGTTGTTTTAGTCATTATCCTTTTAAAATCCTAAGTGGCTTTGGAGATGGGGGTACTCTTACAACTGATGATCCGGATATTGCCAGAAAAACAACATTGTTGAGATATAACGGAGAAGACAGGGAAACAGGTGAATATTATTATCATGGATATACATGCCTTTTAGACAATGTTCAGGCTGCGGTCCTTGATGTAAAATTAAAGCATTTGCCAGCATGGATTAAGAGGAGACGAGAAATTGCAGAACTTTACCGCCAGGGATTATCAGATATAGATGATTTATTTCTGCCTCATTTTGAAGGAGAAAAATATTTTGATGTGTATCAAAATTATGTCATCAGGACAAAGAAGAGAGATGATCTCTATAACTATTTGAAAGAGCAAGGTGTTGAGACCCTTATCCACTGGAGAAAACCCGTCTGGGAACACAAAAGACTCAATTTAGGCCAACACAACCTTCCCGAGACCGAAAGTATTTGTAAAGAGGTCATTTCGCTGCCGATGAGCGGTGAGACTACAGATGAGCATGTTGAGTACACAGTGAAATGTATCCGCAACTTCTTTAAAAGCTGAAACAAAATGTCATTGCGAGTGACCAAAGGGAACGTGGCAATCACACAATTTGTACTGGAGTGAATAATAAATGGGGCCAGGCCCCATTTCTTTGTCCCCATTTTTTATGGAGTAAATGACATGAAAGAAAGTAACAACTCTTTTGATACTCTAGTTAAAAATATAGATGATTTACTGGCTCCTTGTTTGGCCCAAGATTGGCCCAACCTCCCGGTTGACCGGGCTGAAGGATGCTATGTGTACGGCCGCGACGGCCGTCAATACCTCGATTTTCTTTCCGGTTTTGGCGTCTGCAATGTCGGGCACAACCACCCTCGCATTGTTGCCTCAGCCCGGGACCAAATTGATGAAGGATTGAAAATTTTCACTGAGGCGGTCCTAGAGGCACAGAAGTAACAATAAATGGCAAAGGATTATACAATTGTCACAGAAGTGCCAGGTCATAGAGGATCAAAAGAACAACTGGAAAGACTCTATCAGCGTTATCGTTTTGCCCAACAGTTTTGCATAGAAAAGAAAGTTTTAGAGGTTGCTTGTGGTAGTGGCATGGGATTGGGATATTTAGCAAAAGTGGCTAAAAAAGTCGTTGGCGGAGACATAGATAAAGATATTTTAAAACACCCCCTAGAGCATTATGAAGGGAAAGATAAAATCAAAATTGAAGAATTTGACGCCCAGAATCCACCTTTTGAAGATAAAAGCTTTGATGTGGTGATCTTATACGAAGCTATATATTATCTGCCTGAACCAGAAAAGTTCGTCAGTGAAGCTCACCGCGTCCTAAGAGATGATGGAGTACTTTTAATCTGTACTGCAAACAAAGATTGGGCTGATTTTAATCCGTCGCCATACAGTACAAAATATTTTTCAGCCCAGGAATTGTATTCTTTGCTGAAACGAAAATTCACTAAAGTCAAAGTCCTCGGAGCTTTCTCTGTTTCTGAGGGCAGCATCAAAAATAAAATCGTTTCTTTAATAAAAAGAACAGCTGTTACTCTCCATCTCATTCCGAAAACAATGAAGGGGAAAGAAATTTTTAAAAGAATTTTTTTTGGGAAACTATTGACTTTGCCTTCAGAGATAGGAGATGGGGAAGTTGAATATTCCCCACCTGTGGCAATCTCAAGTAATCAGCCCAATTATCAGTATAAAGTCTTATTTTTTGAGGCTCGTGCTTGATTAATATTAAAGTAATGCTATAAAATAAAGCTTGCTTGCTTTTAGGGGGAGCTTGCTAGCTAAACTAGAGTATCTAACTGATGAATATTGTAAAAAAATATTTTGAGTTTGCACTCAGGCGGACGGCATTTAAAAGGCGACTCTTCTTTTTTACCGCCGATATTATTTTTATTTCTTTTTCAATATATGCATCTTTTTGGCTGAGATATAACGGAGTTCTCCCTCCTGAAAGTACCCAACCCATATTATATTACATTCTGCTGGCTCTAATTATTAAGCTTTCCTTTTTAATTATATTTAATCTATATGATTTTTCCTGGCAATTCGTGAGCATGGAAGAACTCATAAAACTTTTTAAGGCTTTATCTATTAGCACGTTGTTTTTAGGAATGGCCTTATTTTTCCTAAGAGTTTATAAGCCGTTTATGGTGTTCCCTTTCCCCCGATCCACACTACTGATTGATTATATAATTTCTTTATTTTTAATAGGGTCTCTCAGAATTTCTAAGAGGCTTGTATTAGAAGGGATCAAAAGTCCTTTTAAAAGTAAAGAAGAAAAAGTCAAAGTTTTAATTTATGGTGCCGGGGGCGCTGGGGAACAGATAACTCGTGATATGCAAAGAAACAAAAATTCAAACTATTTGCCGATTGGATTCGTCGATGATAATCCTGTCAAACAAGGAGTTAACATCCATGGAATCAGAGTTTTAGGAAAAGGAGAAGATATCCCAACAATCTGCAAAAATAATAAAGTTGATGAAATATTAATTGCTCTTCCCTCTGCTCACTCCAGGGAGATAAAAAAAATAGTAGAAGATATTCGGGAATTAAATCTTATAGGGAAAATAAAAATATTACCGAGCGTTACTGATTTAATAGATGGGAAAGTGACTCTATCCGACATACATGAGGTTGAATTGGAAGACCTTCTAGGCAGATCACCAGTAAAAATTGACTTTAAAGCAATCAAAGATTTTATCCAGGATAAAAAAGTAATGATTACAGGAGCTGGAGGGTCTATAGGTTCGGAGTTGGCAAAGTCAATTCTTCAATTTAATCCTGAAAACCTGATTGTTATGGATATCGATGATACAGATTTATTCTATCTTGTAAACAACCTAGAATTCTCCACAAAGGAAATTATTCCTATAATCGGCGATATAAAAGACGAAAGCAAGATGACCTCTGTATTTGAAAACTATTCTCCCCAAATCGTTATTCACTCTGCTGCCTATAAACATGTTCCCATACTGGAGTCACATCCTGAAGAAGCGGTAAAAACCAATATAGAAGGCACGAAAATCCTTGCGGAGCTTTCTTTAAAATACAACATTGAGGAATTCGTCTTTATTTCAACCGATAAAGCAATCAATCCTTCTAGTGTAATGGGAGCAACCAAAAGAGTCGGCGAAGAGCTTTTGAAAATTCTAACCCAAAAAAATAAAACCAAGTTTGTTTCGGTAAGATTTGGAAATGTATTAGGAAGTAGAGGAAGTGTGATCCCATTGTTTAAAGAACAAATAAAAAGAGGCGGACCTGTGATTGTTACGCATCCAGAAATGAAGAGGTATTTTATGAGTAATTCTGAAGCTGTACTTCTTGTTCTTGAAGCCTCTGCTGTCGGGCAAGGAGGCGAAGTCTTTGTTCTGGATATGGGAGAGCCGATAAAAATTCTTGATTTAGCCAGAGAAATGATAAGGCTGAGTGGTTATGAGCCTGATGTGGACATTCCAATAATTTTCTCCCAAATAAGACCCGGAGAAAAATTATTCGAAGAAATATTAAGTGCTGAAGAAGGAGTTGAGTCCACCGGATATGAAAAAATACTCAGAGCCAGGAGCGCTGATGAAAGAGGCAAGGAAGTTTTAATGGAGAAAATAAATCTTCTTATTAGAATGAGCCATGAAAACAGCAGGGAAGATGAAATTATAAAACTGCTAAAAGAGATCGTCCCTACCTATAAACCATCAAAGCTATAAATACCATCAGATTATCTTTAGGTGTTATCCCAAAAATAGGGACAGGTTACTTCTTCTAGTAAAAAGTACAGTCCTAACAGGAAAAGTAACCTGTCCCTTTTTACTTTAAATAAGGCTAGAAAGTGAAACTCAAATTGACCCCAGTCATTCCAAATCCTGATAATATGACATTGCCTTTATGGGACAACAGTAACAGGATTGCAAAGATACTTTACAGAATTAGACCATATGGAATAATATCCTGGCATGTTTTAAAAAAGGGAGTACCTTTTATGGAGATAGCTCGTACCCAGTTCCCATACGTGCTACCCAACGCAAACAGACCATCAGCGATAGCTGTTGAATTCACTAATCACTGCAATATTAACTGTGTATATTGCAATAACCCAAAGATTGTACGGCCCCGCGGCTTCATGAGCATCAAAACCTTTTCCAGATTAATTAAAAATATAATAGAAATGAATATAAGCAGAGTTATTGTTGGAGGCGGTGAGCCCACTCTGCACCCAAAATTCGCTAGTTTTACGAGTGAGTTAGCTAAATCAGTTAAATTTTTATCTATTGTTACAGGTGGACAATGGACAAGAAAAGAAATTGCTTATGAAATGCTTGAAGCTCCATTTGATCTGATTGAGATTTCTGTGGACGCAGGTGGTAAGCAAAATTACGAAAAGTCCCGAAAAGGTGCTTGTTACAAGAAATTATTCAACAATTTAAAACTTCTTAAAAAAGCTAAAAAGGAGCTCAGAGCTTCATCGATAATCAATATACGTTTGATGCTACGACCTTCCCAAAAAACAATAGAAAAACATCAAATCAAATATTGGTCACAATTTTCGGATATAATCATGCCGCAATACATAGTTAAAGTTGACTACGTCGATTATCATGAAGACATTTATTTGCCAGTTCAACATAAGACACAAGCGTATCCAAAATGTTCTATACCTTTTAAAGAAATAACTGTTCAATGGAACGGAGAAATCCCCTTGTGTGGTCCTTCAGGTAATCAGATTGACCTTTCGCACCGATTAATAATTGACAATATCAATGAGAGTTCAATCAGTGATATTTGGGATGGTAAAGTTTTCCAACAATATCGTAAAGGCCACAGGAATAGAGAATTGGATAAAATTCAAGTTTGTAGAGGATGTATGGGCCATTAGAAGCTTCCACAATATTTCTAAAATTCTCTTCGTTAGAGAATAGCACACTCCTATTAGTTGATTTCATTTACATAAAATTGGTCATTGAATGAAAACTTCAAGTAAATGGGCTATTGTTTGCATCTATACTTTAGTTCTATTTATTGTAACACCTTATCTTCCCCAATTAATTCGATCTGCCTCCTCGCGGTGGACAAGCTCAAGTGTCTCCCGTTTTGTGTTAGTCGTAGAAATTGCCCTAGCTTTGCTGATTTCGATTTTAGCTGTTAGATTTCTAATTCAGAAAAAGAAAAAATCAGCTCTTTTTCTTATCTCTATAGGAGGTATCTTTCTTTTATCTTTCATTCTTTACCGATTTATTCCCAATCCATATGAATTCACTCACCTTCCGGAATATGCGATTCTGAGCATTCTTATTGTATGGACCTTGGATAAGGAGAAATCAAAAGGTACAGATGCAAAAAAAGAAAAAAACATAAGGCTTACAATAAGCAAGAATCCTTATTTCTTGAGTGCAATTATAACGGGCCTAATTGGGACTGTAGATGAAATATACCAATACTTCTTACCTAATCGATTTTTTAACCTATATGACATTTTCTTGAATATATTAGGTGGTATTTTAGGTCTTTTAATTTTTTGGAGAATAAAAAGATAAGATGCGTTTAGACCTAAAATCATAATTAAGAAAACAAAAAATATTTAATTCTTTAGAGCTACCCCTTATAAGCGGTTCTTTGAGCCGCTTTTTTTATTTTAGGATGAAAATTGTGATATTATAGAAAAGCGAATGCCAGGTCATGCCAAATAAACAGCCTTCGAAAACAAACTACAGGAAGATTGCTGCTATAAGTTCCCTTGGACTCATGCTTCCCTCTTCCATCGCTGTAGGATTATTCCTCGGCTATTATCTCGACAAATTCTTCG
>SOIY01000179.1 GCA_004376785.1 Candidatus Stahliibacteriota bacterium
GAGAATGGATCTAATACTTTTAGTTCTTGTAAATGCTTCGATTTTTTCGATTGATGGACTTGGGCAAGATATGAGTGTATTCAGAACCCCATTTTTACATGTATACGAGCGAGCCCGAATTGAATTTTCCTTAAAGCCAGAATATAACATATTAAACGAAGATGATGAATTCCGAGGAAAATTCTGGACCAATCCATTTAATTTCAGTTTTGCTTCTCCTGTAACCAAAGGTTTTGTTCTCGGATTAGGCAACCTCCAAAGATTTGAGCAAACATTTGATGTTTATTATGACAGGGATGATTTAGATATATATTTGGAGAGTGAAGGCGGAATAGAGGAAATTTATGTAAATCTCAATAATCATTTTGGAATTGGCGAAATTGCATTTAGAGGTTCTTATCTCTTTGGAAATACTTCGGAAATATGGAATTACTATATTGGTGATTATTATAGTGTTGATACTTTCTTGCATAAATATTCCGGAAAAATATTTTGTGGAGGGATACGATTAAAATTTGTCTCTGTGTCTTATGAATTTTTGGGAGACATTGAATGGGAAAAACAGAATTCTGATACTACAATAGATTTACCCAGTCGATTATCAGTCGGGTTATATCCTGAAATTTTTGATGGGAAAGTCAGTCTTTTATTTGAACACTCTTTCATGTCTAATGATAATGAGGATTACAGATCTCCAAATCGGTTCAAAATAAGCTTTAAAAAGGAGAGGTTTGCCATTGGTTATAGGTATAATCCATGGTATCTTAAAGATGTGGATGAACATGGCTTAGATTTTTCACTTAATGTTCCTATTCAACGACTGGGTTTGATTACTCTAAATCTCGGTTGTTCTTTAAGAAATAAGGGATCCTTGAGGGAAATTAATATATCACCAGAAATAAAATTGACAATCAAGGAGATTTTTGCCAGAAGACGATAGTGAGATAGTTAATTGGTGAATTGGTTAATTAGTTAATTGGCGAATTATATCTGGAAAGCAATTGTCTCACATCGAGTGTTCGACACGAGATGGTATCTCTCATTGTAATATGAAACATAAAATTTTACTATTAGATGACGAAGAAAGCCTTATAAAATGGCTATCTTATGCCCTTGAACAAAAAAAATTCGAGGTCTTTGCCACTACTGAACCTGCACAGGCTTTAGCAAAAATCAAAAAAGAAAAGTTTGACTGCATTATCAGCGACATCAGGATGCCTCAAATAGATGGATTTGAATTTTTGAGAAGGATTAGAAAAATTTATCCTGATGTTCCTGTGATATTTATTACAGCATATGGATCAATGGAGTCAGTAATCAATGCCCTGAGGGACAAGGCAAGCGATTATATCTTAAAGCCATTTGGTATAGACGAGCTGCTTTTGCGAATAAAGGCAATTCTCAGTAAACCTCAATCATCGTCTTATAAAATCATTGGAGAAAGCAAACAAATTAATGATGTTCTAAATTTGGTAGGTAAAATAGCAGCTACTGATAGTACGGTGCTTATACTTGGCGAATCCGGTACTGGTAAAGAACTGATCGCCCGAGAAATACATAATCGCTCAAAACGAGCGAACTGTAATTTTGTTGGCATTTCGTGCGCAGCACTTCCTGAAACGCTTCTCGAGAGTGAGCTGTTTGGCTATAAAAAAGGCGCATTTACAGATGCATCAACTGACAAACAAGGTTTAATCAAAGTAGCTGACCAAGGAACTTTTTTTCTGGATGAAATTGGTGATGCACCACCAACAATACAGATGAAGCTTCTAAGATTCTTAGAAGAAAAAGAGATTGTGCCACTCGGTTACACAAAACCAATAAAAGTAGATGTAAGATTAGTTGCAGCAACAAACAAGGACCTTATGGAAGAGGTTAATAAAGGTAGATTTCGAGAAGATCTATACTATCGTTTAAATGTTATACCTGTTGTTTTGCCGCCTTTGAGACAGCATAAAGAGGATATTTCGACATTAGCAAACTATTTTTTAAAGGCAGTATGTGAAAAGGAGAATTTAGGGGAGAGGAAGCTGTTAAAAAGCACTATAGAGTATTTAAAAGACTATTCATGGCCAGGCAATACTCGTGAACTAAAGCATGTTGTTGAAAGGGCAGTAATTTTGAGTGATTCATTTTATATAAAGCCCGAGCATTTTGGTCTACCAAAAGCAAAAAAGGGTAAAAAATTAAGGGAAATTGAAGAGACAGAGATAAAAAAAGTGTTAAAAGAGTGTAATGGGAA
>SOIY01000294.1 GCA_004376785.1 Candidatus Stahliibacteriota bacterium
TATCTCAGTAAATCGGGGTCGATTCATTAGAGCAATTAACAGTTACAAATAAAAATATTAAAGAAACTAAAATGTAAAGATTTTTTATTATTCCTCCTTTACTGTTTAATTGTAATGATAATTCAAATAAATTTAAGGACTGAATCAATCTGGTACTTTCAGAAACTGATGATCATTGACAACAATTTTTTTAAGATTATAATTGAATTATACTGTTGATATTCAACGTTACTGGTAAGCATAACGGAGTTATCTTGGAATAAGGAGGTTTTTATGTTTGTTGTTTTTTTATTATTAATCTATAATATTCCATCTTATGGTACCTTTTCTATAGTTGCAATGGATTCTGAGACAGATGCATGGGGTGTTGCTGTGGCATCAAGGGTTCCAGATGTAGGCTATATTGTTCCATGGATCGAGCCAGGTGTTGGTGCAGTGGCAACCCAGGCATATGCTAATCCTTATTTTGGCCCACGCATTTTGGAAATCTTATCCCAAGGAAAATCCGCACATGAAGCTTTGAACATAGTTATTCAAGCAGATACCATACCTGAGCAAAGGCAGGTTGGAATTGTTGATAAAAATGGTCAAGCAGCTGCTTATACTGGTAAAAACAACCTTGTATGGGCAGGTCATAAAACTGCTTCCTCAGTTACTGTCCAGGGTAATATTCTGACTGGCCCTGAGGTGATTGACAGTATGCTCGCAGTTTTTCAAAGAACAGATGGACCACTTGCTGAGAGGCTGCTTGCAGCACTTGAAAAAGGCGAAAACGCTGGTGGCGACAAAAGGGGGAAGCAATCTGCTGCGTTGTATGTTGTAAGAAAAAGAGGGGGCTATCAAGGAGTAGATGACAGACTTGTTGATTTAAAAGTTATGGATAGCCCTGAGCCAGTTAAAGAATTAAGACGTTTATATACAATGTGGCAGTATATCTTTCTCGCCCCAGCATATCTACGCCTTGCCGATGAAGAAAAAGATAAGGCAGATATTTTTCTTAAAAGAACGCACACATTACTTTTAATGGCTCTTGGAAGTGACCTTAGCGATCCGGAAGTCTACAATAGCCTTGCCTGGGAGTTTGCTTTGAGGAGAATGTATCCAGAGCAAACTCTTGAGGCTGCAAAGCGAGCACATGAACTTGCGCCGGATGAACCACACATTATGGATACGCTTGCAGAAGCCTATTATATGATAGGTGATTATGATAAGGCTATTTATTGGGAAAAAGAGGCGTTGAAGCGGACGCCAGGTGAGGAATTTTATAAAAAACAACTCAAGAAATTTGAGGAGGCGTCCAAAAATAAATAGAAGAGCGAAAAACGGAAAATATGTTTGAATATCTGAAATGAAGGTATATGTGGATTTCACATCAATATTTCCGTTTTCACCATTGGAACTCCTTTGGAAAAATCTTGACATACTAAATATTTAGAATAGACTATTACAAGGAGGATATTATGAAAAAATTTGTTACCTTAATTTTGCCAATAATCATAATTGGTTGCGCAGGACAGGCAATAGTCGAGGTCGGTTTGTATGATGAATCATTAGTCGACGCGCCATTGGGTGATGTAGTGATGCGGGTGACTAAAATCGAATTAGCCGAGGATAATACATATAACACAATATGGGAAAGTGCAAACCATGTTGAAGTTACTGTTCAATCATCAGACTTTGTTAGTATCACCGAAAGCTACATAGAAATTACTCCTGGTTCATACCAAAGTATTAGGTTGACTGTAGATTCTGTCTGCTATGTGAGTGATTCAACTGTAATGCTTGTCGAGACATCATACCAATTCATTGCTAATGCCTTTACTCAAATCGTTATTGACGAGAATGATGATTTGCAACTCGCCATCACTATTAACAGTAGTTCTTGGCTTGATACTGATTCAATGAAGATAAAAAGCGGGCATGAGCTATTCGAAGGAGCGGCATTAAGAGTGTATTATGGGAATTGATGATTAAAAGGATAATAAAATTTAAAGAGGTTTCATCTACACAAGACACAGCCAAAAGGTTTATTCATAAACAAGAAGAGATGGCAGTTTCATCCTTGCGTCAAAAGCGGGGTAGAGGTAGATATGGAAGAACATGGATTTCCCAGCCCGGTGGATTATATTTGTCCTTATTATTATTCCCTCGAACAAGGTTAACTTCAATACCCCTTTTAGCATCACTTACAATCATTAAGGTGCTGGAAGATTATGATTTCTCTAAACTTTCAATCCTTTGGCCCAATGATGTTTTGCTTAATAATCGAAAAGTTTGCGGCATTATCTGTGAACAGTATAAGAATGCGATAATCTGTGGTATCGGGTTAAATGTAAATATTGAGAATTTTCCTCGAAATTTAAGCAATGCTACATCACTTAAAATCGAATCAGGCAGAGATTTGGATATCAACGGGATTGTCAAACAGATTATCGGTAGATTTAATCCTCTATACAATGAGTTGCAAAAACAAGGTTTGAAAATTAAGGAAGTCTTGAATTACATTGTCGGGATTGGTAAATCTATTGAAATCATTACTTCTAAAGGCGTTATAAAAGGTACAGTTCATGATATTGATGATGATTGGGCTCTTCTATTAAGAGACCACATTGGCATGATTAGGAAATTTTATTATGGTGATGTAAGAAGACTGTCATGGTAGTTGTTCTTGATATTGGGAATACAAATATTCATCTTGGGCTGTATAACGGTGAAAAGTTGGTTAAAAAGGTTATCTGCCCATTAACCGAGAAATCCTTTGAAGATAGAATTTTGAAAGTTCTAAAAGGTAAAAGAGTAGATGGTGTAGCAATTGCCTCGGTCGTTCCCCGTTTTACCACGGAATACTCAAAATTTTTTAAGAGGCGGCTTAATATTTCTCCTCTTATTATTTCCCCAAACATGGACTGTCATCTGAAATTTGGATATCGTAAACCCGAGACATTAGGAACTGATCGTATCGCCGGTGTGGTTGGCGGTTTGGCACGATATAAGAGGAATTTGATTATTGTTGATTTTGGAACAGCAACAACTCTGGATATTATTCTTAAGAATGGCAATTATTTAGGCGGTATAATATTTCCTGGTATTGAAACATTAATGGATGTACTGATAAGTCGAACTGCTTTATTAAAGGAGGTTTCGATTAAAAAACCCGCGCATATAATTGGTACAAGTACTGAAGAATGTATACAGTCAGGAATTTTTAATGGAACTGTGGCAATGATTAGTGGACTCATTCGGAAAATTAGAAAGGAATACAGGAAAAAATTTTTATGTGTAGCAACTGGCGGTTGGGGAAAAATTGTGTCTTCACAAATCAAGGAAATTAAGCATTTTGACCCGGATCTTTGTCTGTTCGGCATTTTAAAGATTTATTATTACAATGCCTGATAAAAGGGAATTAAATAAAATAATCACTAATTCACCTGAAGAAACTGTAGGTGTTGGTAAAAAGATTGCATCTCGTTTAAAATCAGGCGACATCATATATTTATATGGGGAATTGGGGAGTGGAAAAACTGTTTTGGTTAAAGGTATATGTCAAGGTCTTGGGGTTAAAGAAGATGTTACAAGTTCAAGCTTTGTTATTGCAACTGAATATAAAGGTAAAATATTAGTGTCACATATAGATCTGTATCGTCTGGATAAAGGTGATATAGCTGAATTGCCAATAGATGAATACATTCTACAGGATGGTATTACTTTGATTGAATGGGCTGATCGCATAAATAACAGATATAAAGAAGGTCTTTGTATAAAAATAAATATAATAGGAACAAATAAAAGGGAGTTTATATTTGAAAATTTTAGGGATTGAGACATCATCACCATTATTTTCTTTATGCATTAATGAAGATGAAAAGATGATTTATGAAATTAGAAAAAGGCGTCAAATAGATGTAAGCAGCCGAGATGCTCAATTTTTCATCGAAGCAAAAAGATTAATCGAATATTTTGGGAGAGACAAAATTGGTGCACTTGCAGTAAGTATTGGTCCAGGCATGTTTACATCATTGCGGGTTGGTTTGAGTTTGGCAAAAGGACTCGCCCTTGCCTTGAATATTCCTATTGTTGCTGTAAACACCCTGGATGTAATAGGTGTTTCCATGTCTTTTTTGCATTATCCTGTTCTGGCAATCATCAATGCGTATCATGAGGAAATCTATGCTGCATTATACAAAAAGGGTGAAAGGGTAAGCGATTATCTGCTCACGACTCCAGAGCAAGTTGAAGATATAATAAAGGAAAAAACCATAGTTATTGGTTCAGGAATAGAGGTTTTTAAAAAATATGATTTGTCACTCAATTCTAAAGCTTTACATTTTCTTGATGATGATTTTCTTTTACCTACTGCCACAAAGGTTATTAAAATCGCATTATCTCGTATTCAGTCTGGAAAATTTGATGACCCGGAAGTTCTTGAACCTTTTTACATAAAAAAGACCGATGCTGAGAGAAATTATAATAAGACCAATGCACATTGATGACTTGGATAGGGTTTATAAATTGGAGATGAAATTGTTTCCTAATCCCTGGCCTAAATCTTTTTTCGAGAATGATATTAGATCTCAAGATGCCATCGCTTTTGTTGTTGAATACCAAGGTTCAATAATTGGCTATTCGCTCTCATCTTTTGTTAATGCTGGTTTCCATATCACGAATATTGCTATTGATAAAGAATACCAGCGTCAGGGGATAGCCTCAACACTTATGCAAAAACTCGAAAATATAGCAACTGAAAACAGTTGCCACTATATTTATCTTGAAGTAAGAACAAATAACACAGCTGCGATTGATTTATACAAGAGTCTTGGTTATGATATTTTATTTAAGCGTAGATATTATTATATTGATGGTGATGATGCCTATGTAATGGATAAGGAGTTGGAATAATAAATGTCTAACCCCCACACCAATGTATTGGTGTGGGGGTAAACACCTAAAATTTAGGTATTTTATATGAATTAGGAGGTTTTATGAATCTATTATTAGCTATTACCATATGTGCAGGTGTGGATCTATATTTTTTAAAAGATTCCCCTGATCTTTTAGTCAGGTTTTTACCTGAAATTCAAACAGAAAGAGTGACTCTATACTATAACTTCTCAGATACAGGATGGGGTTTGATGCCTGTAGAAAAGAGGGGTCAATTCTTTGATGCTATATTAAGAACACCTGACACTTTGAATATTCTTGGCATTTATTTTATGTATGACAATGAAGACATAGATGATAATAATGGAGAACTCTATTATTACGAGGTAAAGATTTTTCCGAGAATGCTCATGTCTTGTTCTATAGCGGAGTTTGAGAAGATGGTTGACCAGGCAAAAAAGAAGATTATGTCGAGTACTCATATTGATGAGGCGATTACTTTACTAAATTATGTTGATCGGGTACTTACACTTATGCCTGTGATCAAAGATTCACCAAATGAGTTAAAAAGAAATACGTTACGTATTGAGGTAGAAGAATTAAGAAGTAGAATTGGGAAATAATACTGCAATCGTCTAAATAAGGTCCAGGGGTCAATTTTTCGGAACGATAGTTTTTGCTTCTTTAATTTTTTTAATTGGTTTACTACTAATCGATTCAAAGATATTACCTTTTTCTGTTCCAATATAAAAAGTGTTGTCATTAAATTCTATAGATTTTGGATTTTCTATTGCTGGGGGTATAAGAAAATATTCCCATTTTTTCAAATTTTGTGTTTTTGCAATGTAGTGTATATTATTCTGTTCAATAAGAAAATACAGGAAATCTTCTTTTACTAATACATCAATAATCTTGTCATATTTAAATTTTGTTTTTTTTGTATGTTTACCATCAAAAATGAAAAGTGCTTTTTCTGCCTGATGTGGTAATTTGTGTTTCAAACTCAAGTAGTCAATATATTCACCAGAGAGCACAGGCATAACAAGCTTATTCCTGAAAACAAAAGGTTTTGAAATATAACAGAGTTTATCTTTGGGTATTATATCTTCACATCGCCATCTCTTTCCATCGTATACAAGAATATCAGACTGTCCAAAAATGTCTTCATTAAATATTAGGTAATAACCTTCTGAATAGGGTTTTTCTGATAGACCAACATGATATTTCTCTGGTATTTCTTCCTTTTTTAGACCGCTGTATGCAAAAGGAAATGAATAGAGGTTTTCTTTATAAACTAAAAGCGCATTCACCCGGTATACACTCTGGTCATCACTTGGTGTTGCATAGGAGAGTGTCCATGTTTTTCCAGTATCGGCTGAGCAGAATATACCACCGAAATAGTGTTCGACATCTTTGCCAATTTTGCCGAAAGTTCCGGTACTGGCAAAGAGTTTTTCATTAAATGATGCAAGGTAATTGACGTGTATACCATTTGGAATTGTCCTGTGTTTTATCCATCCTGTATCAGTCAGAAGGTAAAAATTACCAAAGTCCCAGTCCTCGGTAGCATCTATACCAGGAATCATTAATTTATTATCTATAATCTGATAAAGATATATTGCTTCATCATCAATAGTAAATTCAGTGATAAATTTCTTTTTCTTTAAATCATAATATATAACATCAGTGGGACCTGTATTAACAACGGCACAACCATGACCAAGATAGAGTTTTTCATTAAAGATTATGAGTTCATTGATTTTCCAGGCATCTTTTTCTTTTTCTGCAACAGGAAAACCAATAGAAGACACTTCAAGCAGATAACAGGGTGAAGGTAGTTTCCTTTTTGCATTACTAAGATTTGGTAAAATAAATATTAACAAAATTAAACCGACTTTGAAATATTTCATTTTTCCTCCTGTGTGAGTATATGCGATAAGTTTTTTAAGTCAATATTTATTGACAATTACTTCAAAATTGATATAATAGAATGATTCCTCGGTAGCTCAATGGTAGAGCATCCGGCTGTAATAAAATGCAGCTTCCACGAGAAATCGTGGTTGAAAAATCGGGTGAATTCAGGGAAACCTAAGTTCCAACTAACGTCGGAATATGGTAATCCTGAGCCAAGCCCCGTACTTTCTTACAAAGTGCGGGGAAGGTGCAGAGACTATTCCGTAAGGAAGTACTTTTCGCTCATTGCGGAAGGGAAGCGCCCGATCCCGTAATACCGATAATTATTCGGTATCGGGAATGAGATAGTCCATTCTCTGATGAAAGTCAGAGGGCAATGTAACCGGAGGGTTGCAGGTTCGAATCCTGCCCGAGGAGT
>SOIY01000198.1 GCA_004376785.1 Candidatus Stahliibacteriota bacterium
ACTACTGATGAAAGTTCTTACTATTTAAAGGCATTTATCCGCGATACAACACATATAGATAGATTTGATGTCTCAACAGCAGATAAAATAAGTGGACATATAAAAAGAGATGTGCAGAGTGGTCCAAGTTCATGGACTACATTTGACTATAAAATTGATGGCAAGGAAATATACCAGGGCTTCTGGGATGAGGATACTGCAGGTATTATTGCGCCAAGGATTATTACAACGCACGAGCCGGTTATAAAGTTGAGTAGTTTTGTAAATAAAAAGAGTGGTGTGCTCGATTCAATAAGGGTGTATGGTACTGCGTCACCTTCAACCGATGACATTGGCCCAGAGGTTATTCTTTATGATGGTGCCAGAAAATTAAAGGATGGTGATTGGGTTGATAAAAAGTTTACACTAACTGGTAAGGTCTCTGATGAGAGTGGTATAAACCTATTACATTCAATTGAAAATGTTGATAGGGGTTTTTATTTATACTTAAATCATGATACACAAAACAAGATTGACCTGCGGGATTATTTTATGTATGATAGGAATTCTTATACTACAGGTGAATTTCATATTGAGATTATTTTGCCTGAACCAGTTGATACAATAACAATAAATGTTGCTGACAATTATTATAACCAGACAACCGAAAGAGTGGTGATTAATGCTGAGATGTATGATGATGTTGAGATTGCAAATTTCTTGATTTATCCGAATCCACTACAAGATGATAATAGTATATGGTTTACGTTTAATCTTTCAAACTCAGGTTTGGTTGATATTAAAATCTTTACTATTGCAGGACGGTTGATCAAAACAATAAACAATGTATCCTGTGGTGTTGGATATAATCAGATAAATTGGGCAACTCTTGACCAATACGGCGCTGAGATTAGTAATGGCATATACCTGGTGAAGGCATTTGTACATGTTGATAATTATAATGATGAAGTAATTGAAAAATTTGTTATTGCCCGATGAGAAAACCCCGTACGATAGCAGGATGTTCTATAACAGACAGGATAAACAGTGGGGCATGCCAACGGGGTGAAAATCTGATTTTTAGGAGAAAAATATGGAAAAAATTATAGAGGGTGTAGACTATAATACCCAGTTGGCAAAGATTACTCTCGGTGGGGTTGTTGATCGTCCGGGAGTTGCTGCTGAGATTTTTAGTGCATTGGGTCAACATGGTTTAAATATTGAATTGATTTCGACGAGTTTGATTGGTCGCGGACGCGCCGATATATCTTTTGCTGTTCTTGAATCAAGTCTTGAAAACGTATGCAAAGTCTTGGAAACAATTAAAGATAGATTTGGTACCCGGAAGATTGACATTGATAAAGACTGTGCATTGATTACAATTTATGGCTCAATGTTATTTTCAACTTCAGGTATTGCCGGTAAGATCTTCGCAAAATTATCTGAACAGGGTATAAATATAGAAATGATCAGTGCTTCTATATCTGCTTTGAGTATTGTTGTGCGAAGAGACAAGGCTAAGCAGGCAGTAACTGCGATCAAGACTGAGTTTGGGGTTTAAATCCCCACTCTTTCTGCGAAAGAGTGGGATACTGAATTTTATAATTAAATCTAAGATTTAATTATAATTCGTGGAGGAAAATATGAAGATCTTAAAATACATTGCATTAATAATAGGTGTAATTAGTATACTTCTTGCTGTAATAGCAAGGATCTTTTTGCCTGGAAAGATACTCTTTTCTCTTGCTGCTATAACCTATCTTCGTATTACTGTAACTATGTTGCTTTTTGCTCTTACCTTTCATTTTTTATTTGGTGAAAAATAGAAAAAGAAGTAGACAGTCCCGCACTTTTTACAAAAGTGCGGGATGCTCAACCCAACCCTTTTGCTAAGAGTGCTGGGTACGTGGGCAGTACCGCTCTGTTAGATCCGTCTTTTAATCTTATGCTTGTGGTTTTAATGCCCTGGTGTTTTCTTCTATAGCTAACCAGACCAATATTAATTCTGCACCAGCGAGAAAGCTAATAAACGAAATCGCACCAACAATCAGGATATAGAAAGCCATAAAAATACCCCACATTGGACCCATCATACTGGGTGCACCATAGCGACTACCATACTGAGAGAGAGCAGCGCCGCCAACGAGCATAACCAGGAAGCCAACGACTGTTAATGCAGCAACAATCCAGGCAATAATCTTAAATATTACAGATATTGTACGGAGCGCCATAAATTTCTTTTCCATCATATCTCCTT
>SOIY01000011.1 GCA_004376785.1 Candidatus Stahliibacteriota bacterium
TGTCCTAATATTATTATATCCAATTTTTCCTTTAGGTCAAGTGTTTAATGCAGCGAGTTGACCGCATGCCGCAAGGATTTCCTGCCCTCGAGATTTTCTTAAGGTTATTGTATGATGAGATGTTAAAAGACATTGAAGAAATTTTTCGACCTTTTTTTCAGAAGGTTGTTCATAAGGTAATAAAGGATAAGGATTATAAGAAATCAGGTTTATTTTCGATGGTATTCCTTTTAGTAATTGTAATAATCTTTGGGCGTCTTTTATACGATCGTTTAATTTATCTATTATTACATATTCAAAGGTCACCATATTCTTTTTGAGGGAATATTCTTTGGCTAATTTCAATACTTCTTTTAAAGGATTTTTTTTGGTTATGGGCATCATCTCTTTTCTCATTTTTTCGTCGGGAAAGTTTAACGAGATCGCCAGCTTAACCTTAAGCGGCGATAATAAAAGTGCATGAATGCCTTGGATCAAACCTACAGTGGATACTGTGGTGTATCTTTGACTGATGCTGAGACCTATTGACGAACACGTAATGCTAATCGCATCCATAACCTCTTTTAGATTTAATAATGGTTCTCCCATACCCATAAAGACAATATTTGTAATTTTATTATCAATGTTTTCCTGAATAATCCGAATTTCATCAGCAATTTCATAAGCCTTAAGATTTCTTATAAAACCCATTAACCCTGTTGCACAAAATTTACAATGTAAAGGACAACCAATCTGTGTTGACACGCAAACTGTTTTTCTTTTTCCTTCGGGAATAAAAACTGCTTCAATTTTTTTGTTATCTTCTAAAGCCAGTAAAAATTTTTTTGAACCATCTTTAGCCAACAGTTTTTTCTCTATCTGTAATCCAGAAATTGTAAATTTACTTGATAGAGATTCTTTGAGTTCTTTGGAGATATTGGTCATAACAGAAAAATCTTTGGCATTTTTCTGCCAGATCCATTTGAATATCTGATCACCACGATATGGCTCTATACCCAGGTTGGTCATAGTATCTCTCATAGATATCAACGAGTGACTTTTCAGATTATATTTCATTATTTGATTATATTCAAAATTCATCTAATAATCAATACACATCCGATTCCGAACGACAGCGAGGAATATTTTTTGCAATCTTGACAATTTATTTAATATGCCTATAATAATTTATGTTATTATTGTCGAAGCATATATAAATGGGGGAAATTAATGATAAATAGCCAATCCTGGTGCTAATATGATAAAATGTCCTTTTTGTGATTATCAACAGATTGATGAGAAAGTAATTTTTTGTACTAATTGCGGTTCTCGCATTACAGATGACACCAAGCAATCTTCAGCATCAGAGCGTTTGAAGTTCTGGGGTGGGGAATTAAGGATGCTCTCCGTTTTTTTTGTAAGTTTTTTGGGTTTTGAAAAATTGATAGGTAAAAAGGTTTATCGTGATATTATGATTAATTTACGCGAATGCATGACTGATGTTGAAGCCATAATTCAACAATTTGATGGAACATCGAATCAGATTATTCCTGATAAACGAATATTAGGAATCTTTGGCGCACCCAAGGCACATAAGGACGATCCAATAAGGGCTGTTCGTTGCGCGTGGCAGATTAAAGATTGGTGGAAGAAAAAAAAGAATGAGGTGAAATTTCTGGGTTCTGTTGATCTTACAATAGGTATAAATACAGGTCGTGCATTTTTTGGTTACATTTTGGAGGAGTCTTCTTTCCTCACGGTAATTGGTGATATGATAAATACAGCTGCTCGTCTTACTGAAATATCTTTACCTGATGAGATATTAATGGGTGAAAATACTCGTGATAGAGTTCTTGAATATGTTGATGTTCAACATATCGGTGAACGCAGTATAAAAGGTAGAAGTTCAAAAGTAAATGTTTATCGAATAGAGAATATAAGAGAAGAATCAGAGATCTTTCCATCCCAAAAAATACCTATATTTGGACGGGAAGCAGAATTAAAAAAATTGATAGACATTGCAAAAAGTTTGAAAAAAGGTAAAGCGAGTGTATGTTTAATCACTGGTCAGATGGGTATTGGTAAAACCAGACTTCAAGAAGAATTCCAGAATTTTCTAGCAGAAGACAGATCCTTTAATTTTGTTGAAGTGCACTGCTCTGCTGAACTCTCATCACCTTATTTTGCTTTTGACTTTTTACTAAGGCATTATTTAAAATTGGACGTGTTTGATGATAAAAAAAAGCTAGCGGATGAAATCGATGAGATTATTGCCCAAAAGGGATTATCACCACTCAATGCCAAGGGTTTAAAGCATCTTTTCTTAACTGATTTGCAAAGACTCAAACGGGATGAAATCTTTACAATTAATGAAGAAATCTATACTGCCGTTAAGAATCTAATCAAGTATGAATCTCAAAAAACCCCTTTAATTATGATCTTTGAAGAATTCAACAAGGCAGATGAAATGACTAAGCATTTAATTTCTTACTTGCTTCAAGAACTTAAAAACAAGCCTGTAATGTTTGTTTTGGTTAATGGCCCAAAGGATTTCATAACAAATATTGAGATTGTAATCGAAGAGATTAATCTAACACCACTTTCCTTGAGAGATATAAAAAATCTAGTAGATTTTATTCTTAATGATGTTGATGATAAACTTGTTGAGTTTATGTACAAGTCAGCTGGTGGCAATCCATTATTCACGATTGCGGCTGTTAGAAATACTCTACGAACTAAATTAATTAAGAAAGTTTCTGGACATTGGCGTTTGGAAAAAGAACAGCATTTGCCTTTCCTTGATGATTTGTATGGTGTTGTTATGTCGACAATCGACTCACTTCCCGGAGATTATCGATTAATAATTGATTATGCATCTGTAATAGGATACAGATTTAGTTACCGTGTCCTTAAGGGATTATTTGAAAGGACGAAGTTAAAGGAGCAGTTAAATCATCTGGTTGAAGAAGGGTATATTATTTTATCTCAAAATGATAAGGATCCAATGTATGTTTTTCGCCATAATTTATTAAAAGATGCAGCCTATACTGTTCTGCCTTTAAGAAAAAGAAAAGAGATTCATCAGGTAGTTGCTAATTTGTATGAAAAACTGTATGTTGATCAATTGTCAGATTTTTATGAAGATATTGGTTACCACTATCTATCCGGTGAGAATTATAAGAAAACAACAAAATACTATAAATTAGCAGGTGATAAGTCCAAGAATCTTTATGCCATTGAACAGGCCTTATATTTTTACAACACAGTTCTTAAGTTAAATAAAGATAGTGAAGACCAAGTTGATATAGATACAATGCAGGATGTTTTGTTGAACTTAACCGACCTGTATGAAATTACTGGCGATGTTCAAAAAATGAAGAAAGCTGCTGAGTATGGATTAAGAATCGCACGTAAGGATAAGAATACTGAAAACGAAGTAAATTTCACGGAACGTTATGCATATGTATTATTTTTGCTTAACAATTTTAATAAAGCAGAGGAGTTATTACTTTCAAGTGTGGAGCAATGTAATGATGATATGGTTGAAATATTATCCATTTTGTATTCGGATTTAGGCATTCTATACCAAAATAAATATGAGTATGAAAAAAGTGTTTTAAATTACAATTTAAGTTGGAATACAGCACGTACGAATCAAATAAAAAGAGGCGAAATACTCTGTTTATTTAACCTTTCGCAACTTCATAGGAATTTAGGTAATTATGAAAAGGCTTTAGATTACTTGAATTATGGTTTGAATAATCTTATTCCCGCAGATAATATGCGTTGGGTCGTTCAATTCAAATATATGATCGCTGACATCAACTACCAGATGTGGAATTTAAAAAAAGCCAAGAATTTTCTGTTGGAGTGTCTTGAGATATCTGATGACATTGGTAATGTTGAGGTATATTTAAAATCAGCATTAGATTTGGCAATTATTCATACAAACAAAGCTAAATCAAAAGAAGCCAAGAGATATCTGCAACTTGCAGACAAAAAAGTTTCCCTTTTTATTAGAGAAAATTTATTAGCCGAAATTAATCTAAAAAAGGCAATGATTTATTATAATGAGTCTAATCAAAAAAGGGTAAAAGATTACACTATGAGTGCCCTTAAAATTGCGCAAAAATTCAATCAAAAAGAGATTGAATTTTATTGCTATAATTTATTATCGTTAATAGATACTGAATCTTCTCTAGAACACGCCAAACAGGTTCTTGATATTGCGGAAATGATAAAATTACCTCCACTGATTGCTGCTGGATTGTTTAGAATGACCGAAATCTTTACTCAGGCTAATGATTTTGAAAGGGCACGTTATTATGGACGAAAGGCGTTGCGTGTATACGATGATTTGAAATTTAACCTGAATGATGAAAATCGCCAATGTTATATTCGCAGACCAGAATATATAAAACTCCTGGAGATATGAGTATGAATTGTCCAAGTTGCAATAAGGAAATCGTGGTACCGGTTCATTTTTGTCCTTGGTGTGGTATTTTTCTCGGGGGAGATGATGCATTGCCACTAGAGGAGTTAAAATTAACATTCATGCGGGCAGATCTATCAGGTTTCACGAAGATGAGTGAGACAATGATTGCTGAAGACGTTATGGGTTATCTTAATGGAGTTTTTAGTATTTTTTCAAAGATAATAGAATCGTTTAAAGGGATTATATATCAGATTGTAGGTGATGAAGTTGTTAGTATTTTTGGATTTCCAAAAGGATCAGGATTTGCCCCACACATGGCAATTTTTGCAGCAGGAGATATGCTAAAAAAACTAATAGAATTCAACAAAAAAGAACATTTAAAAAGCTCTGTGGGTTTAAAAATTGGTCTTGTAATCGAGACGGCCTCGATATTCAATGTTCACAGTGACTTACGGAATGCGTTAATTATTACAAAAGGATTTAAGAAGTGTCAAATACTACAAAAAAATGCCAAGACTAATACTTTACTTGTATGTGAAAATTTATATCAGACGACCAAAGCCTTTTTTAGTTATAATGAAATAGGTGAATTTGTTAAAGATCCTTTTTCTGTCAAAGCCTATGAATATAGAATGAAACTAAAATAACTATGGCTGATGCTTCCACAAGATTTCATCATGATTTAATTAAACAAATAGGGTTAGGCATTAATATTTCAAGAACCTATCCTAAAGGGCACCCTTCATTACTACCAGTTGTCAAGCGATTCAGGATTTTGCTCAAAGAAATGCCAATTGAACAAGAATCTATATCATTAGTTGTCGTTGAAGATGTAATAATGGTCGAACAAGAAAGATTTGATTCAAAAATATTACCTATAGTACAAACCCTTGTAGAAAGATTAAACCGTTTGGGAGTAAAAAGCATAACGTTTAATGTTGATTTTACAGAAGAGGATGTAAGGGAGTTCTTTACAGCAATGGCGGCAACACCTGCAGACATTGCTGATTATGGGGATATAGTCGCTTTGATCAAGGCAAAAGGGATTACTAGTATTAAGGTCAATAAATTTCGCGTTGGTGTTATTTCCACAGACGAAGAATCCCAGACAATGAATTGGGAACAGTTTTTAGAATCACTGGCAATTACCCAAGTAACTATGACAGAAGAAGATCGAATTAAGGAATTAGGTAATTTTCTGTCAGGTATTGGTATTGCTGGTAGTGAACCAGCTAATATCCAAACCGGGAAAATCGTTGGCGGGCTTGAAAAACTTGCGCTCTTAATCGCTGACCAATATGGCGAGGATAGATGGAATGAATATTCCCTTGTTTTCTCACGAATGCTCTCTGCTTTATCTCCGACCATAAAAAAGAGTATTGCTAAATATCGTACAGAAAATAAGAAACTCGCTACTCTGTTTAGAAATTTAATACCAACTATGGTTGATGAAGATATTATAGACATCATTGCAATAAAAGCTAAAGAGAAATCACCAACAACAGAGCACGAAATTGTTGATATTCTTAAAAATGTTACAGGTTCAAGACTGCCTGATCTTTTGTCTACATTAAGGATAAATGTTCCAGAATTGAATTTTGAAAAAATCGTCGCACAATTGATGGGCGAATTGAAAACTTCAAAAGGGGAAAAGGTAGTAGATGAATTATTGAGTAAAGATTTAGAAATACAGATGAGAACTATCTTCCCGCGTTTGCGTGACCAATCACATGAAAAAAGGATTAAAGCTGTCGATGAATTAATGGGATTCAGCGATAGAATCTTTGAAATCGAAAACTATGATTTAATTAGATTGTTTGTTGACCGTCTGGATGCAATGGCTGATGCAGAAACAGAGATAAAAACCTTTAAAAGGGTGATTGCTGCGATGAAAAGTCTATACATGAAAGCAGGGGGATTGAAAAAACATGATCTTGTTCAGTTTATTTCCAAAAAATTTGGGAAACATTTATTACGAAAAGATGCTGCATTGTTGGAAAGGAAGATAACTTTAATTAAAGCTATAAGTGACATAAAAGACGAAAATTATGTTCCTGAATTGATCTCCTTACTTTGGGATCCAGGAACTTTTGTGGAGGCAAGAGCGGCATTGACTTCGCTGGCTGAATTTTCAGTACCGCTTTTAATAGATACGCTTAAGGATACAGAAGATCGTTCAATAAGAATGAAGATCATTGATGTGCTGATTAAAATTGGTGATAAGGCAATATCTAAAATTGAGAAAATGCTGTTTTCATCTGAATGGTATATTCGTAGAAATGGTGTTTTTATTTTAGGTGAGATGAAAGCCAGCTCTGCTGTTGATGCGATCGGCAAATTGATTGATGATGATGAGGAACAGGTTCAGTTGGCAGTAATTGCGAGTTTTAGAAAAATTGGTGGTGATAAAGTGAAGGATTATATCAAAACGGCAATGGACAGCAAATATAGACAAGTGGCTATAAAAGCAATGCGGAGTTTAGAAAAAGATGATGTAAAAGAAAAACTTAATGATGTAGTAATATGGTTGAAATCCCGCAAAGGAGTACCCAATAAAGAAGAAGAGAAATTCAGGCGTGATATTATTGGCCTAATAGGAAAATTCGGTGATGATTCTGTAATTGACGAGTTGGTTGCTTTGTTGAATGAAAAGGCGATATTTAAGGGAAGTTTGCTTCAACCTACCAAGGTTTCAGCACTCAATGCCCTGGTAATGATTGGTAGTGAAAAGGCAATAGGGGCTTTACGTGATGCAACCAATCATAAAAATCAATTTGTTGCTGGCTCTGCCCAGA
>SOIY01000268.1 GCA_004376785.1 Candidatus Stahliibacteriota bacterium
ACTGTTCCTTCATCTGCATCCAGTTCTACGACCTTGCCTTCAGGTATGAGCGCTGTTGCGCCTCTAATAACAACCGCTGGAATACCCAATTCCCTTGCCACCATTGCCGCATGACAAATAACACCGCCTGCTTCTATAATAACACCTGAGGCAACTATAAAAAGCGGTGTCCAACCCGGATCTGTGTGATGGGTCACCAAAATTTCACCTTTTTTCAATCTGGAACTATCATTAAAATCTTTAATAATCCTTGCCCGCGCTTTAATTTTACCATAACTAAGGGGCTCACCTGATAAAATAGCTGATTCTGTTATTGATGCAGAAATACGTTCGCCACTTTCATATATTATATCTGGCGGCTTTGCCCGCCTGTACATCTCCCACTCGTCTTTCCTTTTTGTTATGAGTGTTAGTATATCCGCTCTGGCACATCGTCTGGTAAGAATATTATCCAAATCTCTCAATGTCAGGAAAAATATATCACGGGGATTATTTACATACCCCTGATCCATTAAGATTTTCTCCATAATCATTAATTGATCTTTTATCTTAGCCATAGCTTTAAGATAAACATGTTTTCCATTTTCTCTTAATGGAGAAAAAACCTCGATCCGGGGTAAAAGTTTCTTCAAGATAAATCTTTCATATGGCTTTGACGCCATCAACATATGGTTTATCACTGTCTTGCGATCAATATGATATTCTTCACAATCTTTTGCTGTTGTTATCAAGTTGAAGACCAGATCGTGCTCCTCACGCCAGTTTGGGCTCGCAATGTCAAACTCAGCCGGACCGCGGTGCCCAAAATCACATAAGAATTTATCAAATAAATCGTGAAATTCTTTGTCTTTGTCATATAGTTTTTTTAAACTTTCAGGCGTAATTGTATTAACTTTCTTTTTTGCCAAAGATGCTAATTTGTTTAATGCAATAGCCATTTCGCCTGTTTTATCCACAATACCAATTATTGTTTTACGTGCAATAGCCTCACCATTTTTTCCCATTCTAATGCTCAAGAGTTTACCCAATAACACCAGATAAAAACCACTTAAAAATAAGCCGCCAAAGTACCGACGTGCAAATTTCTTTAACACATATCTCATCCACTCCTTTACATTATTTATCCCTGTTGCTAATTCAGTTGCTGGTTTAAGTTGTTTATAAATCGAGTCAAATGCATTATGAGATTTTGTAATTTTCATAGACATCCATCCATACCGAAAAAATCCAAGGACCAGGTAATATACAAAACGGACAAGTGAAACTATGCTGAATCTGAACATTGTCAAACAAGGAATAGGTCTTGGTAAATTATTGATATCCACAGCATTGAATGCCGTAGTCATTTGAGGATCAATAGCCTTATCTCCTTCAATAAAATCTATAATTGGTCCAATAGATTTCATAAATGCAATTGTATTATTCATGTTCCAATACAATCTGCCTGAAATGAGTTCTACTGGACGAAATCTCCAATACTGTTCTGGTGTTATTGGTATCCTGAATACATCAATAAAAATACTCGGGAAGAACACACTATCAAATATTGACCATCCCATAGGTGACATTGGATCTGGGATGGTCTCCCTGACATTGGCATTACACCAGACCGTGCATCTTCTGCGTGGAATTGACGCATGCAGCAGAACTGGCCGAGATTGCAGTATGTAAATTTTTCCGTGTTCAATTGCCCACTCAATATTCTGTGGTGATTTAAAAATATTCTCTATCTTTTTGCCGATATTTACCAGTTTTAAAACTTGTTCTTTAACAAGCAAATCTCCGCCTCTGTGTTCGGCAATCTCATTTCTTCTAATACGATAACGGGTCGGAATGATCTTACCAGATACCAACTTTTCGCCCAATCCCTGACAACATTCAATCAAAACCTCATTGATCCGAAATGGACTCTGGGTCACCATCACGCCACTCTTCTCAGGCTCAAGTTGATGTTGAATAATCACTGCCATATCGCCGATTGAAACATTCATACTTTCACAATACTTGTTTACCCGCTCTGAATCTACTGAATTCCAGGTGCGAATAACTGCTCTTATTCCATCATCTATATTCTTAATATTCAAAGTAGTCTCATACATGCCAGCAAAGGAAATCCCGGGCAAATCCTCAGCAGTACCTGAAGACCTGATAGCAACGAATCCCTTTTTAAAAAAACGCCTAAGTGTTTCTTTTAGTTCATGTTCAAGTGCAGGT
>SOIY01000073.1 GCA_004376785.1 Candidatus Stahliibacteriota bacterium
TTGAGTTTCACCCTGGTGGTAATTTCATATGGCATTTTGGTATGCAGCGTCAGTTTTATTATAATAATCAAGGAGAGGAATTTACGGATCGGCGCTTATTACTTGGTTTTGAATACCGCTACAAAAATATCTGGTTCTATTTTATCGAGGCAATGGAGGGTGATTTTCCTACTCCCAAATGGCTTCACAATCATACCTATGTGCAACTTATGTTAAAATTTTAAAATTATGGGAAAGAAGTATTTCTTGTTATTAATTGATAGCGGTATTGTTGTTAAAAAATTGCCTTTAGTAAAAGGTTATTATGTTATTGGTCGGGCTGATGATGCAGATTTGATTATAAGTAATAAAGATGTTTCCCGTCATCATGCTGCTGTCAATTATAATGGAGCTGATTTTATTATTAAAGATCTTAACAGCACTAATGGTACGTTTGTTAACAGTAGAAAGATTGTTAAACATAATCTACAACCAGGGGATGAAATATCTGTTGGAGATTATTCAATCTTTTTTGATGATGGTTCTGGAAGCTTCTTTTATCCTGAAGAGACAGAGATTAGTAGAAAAGGGAAGGAAACAGTAATAATCGAGAACAAATTTACCAAGTTAAGGCAGAAGCTAAAGGATGACAATCTGAGAGCAGAATTTAAGAAGATTGAGAGTGCTGTTAAAAAGAGTAGAAAGAGATTATCATCGCTTGCAAAAGTAGATAAACTCACTGGTTTACACAACCGACAGTACTTTGATAAAGTTTCCAAAGATGAATTTACAAAAACAAAAGAAAGGAATTTAGATTTTTCTATTTTATTCATTGATATTGACCATTTCAAAAATGTGAACGATACATACGGTCATAACAAAGGTGATGATGCATTAAGGGCGATCGCTCAGTTAATTTATGCTTCGTGTCGGAAAAGTGATTTTGTTGCACGTTATGGAGGAGAGGAGATTGTTGTAATTTTACCGAATACTACTTCTCGTGATGCGGTTAGTGTAGCCAAGGAAATTAACAATATAGTTGCAAAACAAACGAAGAAATTGTTGGGTATCAGAATTACGGTAAGTATTGGCGTGGCAACTTATCCTGGTGATGGGGAAAACTTAAAAAAGATTCTGGAGAGTGCTGATAAAGCTCTATATCAAGCAAAAAAATCAGGAAGAAACCGGGTTTTTAAATTCGATGAAACAAGAGATTAAATATATCGGCAATTATAAAATCCTCGATATTATTGGTAAGGGCGGTATGGCAAAGGTTTACACCGCCATTCATATTCCTCTGAATCGCATTGTTGTAATAAAGGCGATGGGAAGAAGCGAATCCCGCAAGCGATTTAAGCAGGAAGCCTGGATTTCTGCTTCTTTAAATCATAGAAACATCGTTACTGCTTATGATTATTTCAATATTGGTTCATCGTGCTATCTTGTTATGCAATATGTTGATGGTTTGAATCTATCTGAAATAATTGAGCATGAAGCACCCCTGCACCCGATTACTGCAGCAATTATAGCAAGAGAGGTTTGTCTTGCAATTAATCATGCTCACGAAAATGGTATTATTCACCGTGATATTAAACCGACCAATATTTTAATTTCCCGGCAGGGTGAGGTTAAAATTTCTGATTTCGGTGTTGCCCGAGGAGAGGATTTACCACATCTGACTTCAACCGGAACAGTAATAGGCACGCCATTTTATATGTCTCCAGAACAGGCAACTGGTAATGAATTGACCTGTCAATCAGATATTTATTCCTTGGCAATTGTTCTTTATGAGATGGCGACAGGTAAAAAGCCATTTTTTGGAGGAAATACTCAAGCAATAACGGCAAAAGTGAGTCGAGGTAAATATACTTCTCCATTATGGAAAGACCCGCATCACAGTCTAAGACTTTCGAAAATTATTAACAAAGCAATGAAGAAGAATCTGAAGAGAAGATACAAAATAGCAGAACATATGCGTCAGGATCTGGAAAGATTTATTGGCGGAAGAAACATACTTCAGAGGGAAAAAATTTTGACTGAATTGCTTCAGAGGATTGAACAGACTAAACAAATGACTACTGTAGTAAAAAAACCGAAAAAGAGAAGAAAAAAGAAAAAAAGACGGTATCTTCTTGTTTACCTTTATATATTGTTAATATTAATCATCACCGGACTTATTTACTATCTTGTTAAAATTGTGACAGACTAACAAGCAAAATCCTAAATTCAAA
>SOIY01000212.1 GCA_004376785.1 Candidatus Stahliibacteriota bacterium
GTTGTCTGTGAATCCATTTTATGATGCAAATTTTAGTTCTCTACCCATGCGTTCTGTTAGCATTTTTTCAAATCCTGGAGGTTTAGGAATTAACCCTGGTGCGGAAGCGCTTTTTACATATCATCCAGATAAGATAATGGCGGCTCTTTTATTAAACAGTATTGGAGCTGGAATGATAAAAATAGATACAATAAAATATTACGAATTCTCTGTAGGATATAAATTACCCGGTGCGATCTCTCTGGGTTATGCATATCAATTTGGTGATACTGATACTACCAATCATATTTTTGGTCTTATATGTCATGTCAGTCCAAAGCTTTCTTTAGGGTACAGAACAACGATTGCTGATAAAAAGCATATGTTCGGTGGAATCAGTATAAAACCGTTTCAAGAATATCTTATATTAAGCGGTGATATTGAATATGAAGGTATTGATAGTGTTCTCAATTATTATTACGGAGCAATAATGCAACCTATAGACGGCGTAAAACTAAATTTCCATGCTGATCAGGATTTCAATTGGAATGCTGGACTTGAAATCTCCTTTGGTAAAATAGTGCTTGCCAGTGCATACTCAAAGGCAGACGAAAAATTTAGTGGCGGCGTCATAATCGCAGCACAACCCTATAAAACGTTTTTGAAATAATGGAAGTCAGCTCTTTACTTAACCACAACAATTTTGGCGCATTTCCCTTCGATATTTTTTAATTTCAGAAAGTAGACACCACAGGGCAAATATAATTTAATTTTTGGGTTTGTAATATTTGCAACAGCTTGACCTGCAGCATTGTAGACAACAACTGGAAAAAGATTATTATTACTGATAAGTGTAGCAAATAAGACGCCTGAATGAACTGGATTGGCAATAACAGACAGGTTAATAACTGATATTTTGTTTTCATTAACGCCAACCTCTGGATTCGGCTGTCCTGGTGTTTGTGTGGTGTAATCATTAAAATTTAAATAATTATTGTCAGTATCATAGCCATCAGGATAACGTCCAAGACAATGACCTTGCCCAATGTCTGGTGCAGGCAACCATTCTCCTGTAAAAAACCAACCATTAAGTGTTCCATAGCCCAGTGCATCAATTGTGATATTATTAAATCTTAATTCAAGATTATCAGGACCGTTTTGTAGATTTGCATCTATATTAACGAGGTCGGCATTTGGTACAGTAGCATATTCAGCAACTACGAAAAATCCATCACCAGGTATAATATACCCGCTTAAATCAATGATTGCGTATCCTGCTCCATTATTTCCATTTATACCCACAAGGCTAAAGCCATCAAGATTTACACCATCCGGTCCCAAGACCTCGATAAAACATCCTGAATCAGGTCCGGGTGTATCATAATAGACTTCATTAATAAAAATATTTAAGGCACTAACATAGTATGCATGGGTATCAGTGACTGAACTTAGTCCATCATTGTCAACAAACTTTAAATAATAAAAAACTGTATCTCCAGTTGTCTGACCAGGAATCTGGTATTGAAACGTATCATTAGCTACAGAGCTGTGCGAAATATTAATCGGGTTATTAAGATTGTTGATTCCATAAAATAGCGTATCTGCGATAATCGTACCATCATCAATAACCTTGGCATAGACATCTTCAGTATTTCCGGGGTCTGGATTTATTGGTGTGTGCCAGACCCTCATAATCATTGGTGATTGCATTGATGAAGCCTCTAAACATACATCATCAATGTAAAAGATTGCACCACCATCCCAATTCGCAGAAACATCATAAGCCCTTATCACAACCTGGGCAGATTCTGCATTTGAAGGAGATATTGTAGTGAAAGCCATCTCCTGCCAGCTTGTTGAATTTACAGAATATATTGTTGACATTGATGAATTACTATCTGGCAACCAATAAATACCATGTCTTATACGCCCTGCCGGGTCATTATCATATATCCAGACAGTAAAATTATATTCAGTATTGGCTTGAACTACAAACTTTCCCTGGAAAAAATTTGCGCGCGTCTGCGTTTGAGTAAAAAAGCTATCTTTTACACTAAAACTTCCATTGTGAACAATACTTTCTTCACGAAAAACAGCAATAGAATCATCCTTTTCCCAATAATCAGGCATGCCCCCGGTCCATGATTCAAAACCTGGATTCTGTAATAAATTCTGGGCAGAAACAGAAAGCATTAAAACAAAGATTACAATTATGTATTTTTTCATAAAA
>SOIY01000303.1 GCA_004376785.1 Candidatus Stahliibacteriota bacterium
GTGATCCCTCGTTCTTTTGCTTAATAGATATTTAAAGTATATTATTGATTTAGTCTGTACTATTCAAGGACATGAATGTTCTTTTTCACACATATATCCTTAAGTATTTTTGGCCATACTGTAACACTGACCTCTCCGAGGTGTGCGGTTCTCAGTAAATACATATATGTACGTGATTGGCCAATACCACCGCCAATGGACAATGGAATTTCGTCGTTCAGTATTGCTTTATGATAAGGCAGGTCGAGAAAGTCATTTTGTCCGGTCATTTCGAGCTGTATTTTAAGGGTTTCCTTAGTAACCCGGATACCCATTGAAGTAAGCTCATGACGACGTTTGGTAATTGGATTCCAGACTAAGATATCACCATTTAAACCGTGCATTTTTGTTCCGTCTTTGGTTATTGTCTCAGTAACCCAATCATCATAATCAGCTGCCCTCATTTCATGTGGATAACCATCCTTGAGTGTCCAGCCTATGCCGATTATGAAAACTGCTGGATACTTTTGCAGAATCGCTGTTTCGCGCTGCTTGCGCGGTAAATCAGGATACATATCAAGGATCTCCTCGGCATGGAGAAAAGTCAGTTCTTCTGGAAAATCTGGATACTTATCATTCTTAAGCTGGGGAAAGAGTTCCTGAGCATGTTTACCAGCACCATAAATTACCTTCCAGATTCTCCTGACCGTATCCTTCAGAAAATCAAGGCTACGCTGGTCTTCAGACATCACTTTCTCCCAATCCCACTGATCAACATAGGATGAGTGATCATGGTCAAGAAAATAATCCTTGCGCACCGCCTTCATATCTGTACAAATACCTTCGCCAACCTGACAATTAAATTGCTTGAGCGCAGGTCGCTTCCACTTGGTCGCTGCTTGCACAACCTGGGCATGGATTTGTTTTTCCAGTCCTAACCCACAATAGAAATCTATTGGGGTGCGGGAACCATCGCGGTCAAGCATGTCATTTACTCCGCTTTCTATATCCACAATGAGCGGCACTTGAACCATAAAGAGATTGAGCTCTTTGCATAAATTCTCTTCAATATACTTCTTCACCTCAAACAAAGCCTTCATTCTATCTTTTGGTGGTAGAAGTGGTTTATAATCGGATGGCAAGATTTTCTCTACTTCTGTATAATTACCAATCCCTGGTCCAGCCAGATCAGCTCTTTTGTCTACCATTATATTGACCTCCTTCTAATTCTTTGTTATTTAATCTCGTATGACATTAATATACGATAACCTCACTTAGTTCGGTTACTTGCAAAGCTTATTATCCTCAAAAAAGTCTAAAAGTCAAGAAAAGAATGATTACAATAATAAAAAATTATTCACAATTGACAAAGGTCAACAATAGGTTATAATGAAGAAGTGAAGATCTTTATCAGTGGTGCTAATGGTGCACTTGGAACAGATATGCAAAACTTGTTGCGAAAACAGAGTATCAATTTTTATGCCACTGATATTAATCAGCTTGATGTGGTTGATTTCACAAAAACTAATGAAACTCTCTTAAATTACAGACCTGATGTGATTCTGCATTTTGCCGCAATCAGTAATGTTGATGCATGCGAGGAAAATAAAGAACATACGTTTCGCGTCAATGCATTAAGCAGTCTGGGACTTGCAATCATTGCCAAAAAGATTGGTGCAAAGATTCTATATGTTAGCACTAATTTTGTGTTTGATGGTGCTGAAGAAAAATCTTACACAGAATATAGTCAACCCAACCCTATTAATGAATACGGAAGAACAAAGTCACTCGGCGAAAATTATGTGAAGGATATTTGTGATCGCTATTTTATTGTCCGAACGTCCTGGTTATTCGGCAAGAATTCTAAAACCTTTATATCCAAATTCCTCGTCTCAGAAAATAAACCTGGTTCAATTGATGTCATCTGTGATCAATTTGCATCATTTACCTATACTGTTGATCTGGCTGATGTGATCCTTCTGTTAATCAAATCAGAAAATTATGGTATTTTTCATATTGTTAATAAAAACATTGGGTCCTGGCTCGATTTTGCTTTAAAGGCAAAGGAAATAATGAAATTCAAAACCGAGATTAAACCGATAAAGACTGAAGAATTGAATCTACCAGCTCCCCGTCCAAGATATGCACCGCTCGATTCAAAGAATTTTGAGTTTTTATTTAATAAAAGTATGCGCAAATGGGAAGATGCACTTGCTGAATT
>SOIY01000069.1 GCA_004376785.1 Candidatus Stahliibacteriota bacterium
ATAGTCGTATAGTCTTATAGTTGTATAGTCTTATAGTCGTATTGTGAATCCGACCATCCGACAATTGGACTATCCGACCATCCGACTACTTCAACGCATCTCTGACTAATTCTGCGATTTGGGTTCCAGCACGAGTTTGTCCTTCTTTTGTCTGTGCCCCAATGTGTGGGGTTACTATAACCTGTTCAAGATCAAATAGCTTATTATCCTTTGCTGGTTCACTTTCAAAGACATCAATACAGGCTATTCTAACCTTTTCTCCATTAATAGCATCATATAGGGCATTTTCATCGACAACACCACCACGTGCGCAATTTATAATGACAACACCTTCCTTCATTTTATCAAATGCTGTTTTGTCTAAGATATGTTCGGTCTCGCTGGTTTTAGGAATATGCAGAGAAATATAATCTGACTCTTTTAAAAGTGTATCCAGATCAACAATATTAGCATAATCACTTGTTTTGACATAAGGGTCATATGCAATTACTTCCATACCAAGAGCCTTCGCGCGTTTTGCCATTTCCGAACCAATACGACCGATGCCAATAATGCCAAGTTTTTTACCATAAAGTTCAAACCCCTTGAACTTTTTTTTCTCCCATTTGCTACTTTTAGTAGATACACTTGCCTGAGGAATTCTTCGTGCTGCAGAAAACATCATTCCCAGAGCAAGCTCAGCTACAGAGATTGACGTTGCAGTTGGTGTGTTCACTACCTTTACTCCTCTTTCTTTGGCTGCGTTTCGATCAACGTTATCAAGTCCTATACCTGCTCTGCCAATTACCTTTAAATTATTAGCAGCATCGATTACCTCTTTTGTTACCTTGGTTGCACTTCTGATAATGATACCATCAAAATCAGGGATAACTTTTGCTAATTCCTCAGGTGAAAGTCCAGTTTTCTGGACAACTTCGAAACCAGCATTTTTTAATATTTCTATTCCTTGTTCTGCAATTGGATCTGAAACTAAAACCTTCATTTTTTATTCCTCCTTTGCGAATTTTGCCCAAATTTTTGCCCCGCCCTTTACCAAAAGGGTTGGGTTTTTCGTAAGAAAAGGCGGGAATACACCCTAAATTCTATGTTTCCTGTTTTACCTCTGTGTCACCTGGTCTCCGTGTCTCCTTGTCTTTATCATTTGCCTTCAATTGCCATGAATTGTCCTATATATTAAGTATCTCATTAATATTGTTAATGAGTTCTTTTATTTCATCAAGTGTTAAGTCACCCATATGAGCAATCCTGAATGCAAGTTCTTTCAGTTTGCCATAGCCATTAGAAATAGCAAATCCTCGTTTGCCAAGTTCAGCAATTAGGTCAGTAACACTAATATTTTTTGTATTGTTCATACAGGAGACAGTAATTGATTCATACCCTGGTTCTGAAAACATGCTAAAGTTTTTTTTACCCCAGTCCTGCACATAATGAGCCATTGCAACATGTCTCTTGTAGCGATTCTCCATACCCTCAGCCTTTATTTTATCCAGTTGTTTATCCATTGCATACATTAAAGTTATTGCTGGGGTTGATGGTGTTTGACCTTTCTTATTAAAATAATCTTTTAAGCCAACAAAATCACAATAGTGTCCACGACCTTTTACAGTCTCTGCTTTTTTAAGTGCTTTATCACTTACGACACACACAGCAAGACCTGGTGGTAAGGCAAAAGCTTTCTGGGACGAGGCTAGGCAAACATCAATACCCCATTCTTCAATGTCTATTTTTTCACCCATTAATGAACTAACAGTATCAACAAGAAATAGAACATCAGGGTAATTTTTCATAATTTTTGCTATATCTTCAATAGGATTTCTGACTCCGGTTGAGGTTTCGTTCTGGACAAGAGTTACTGCTTCGTATTTTTTTGATTTTAATTTTTCTTCGAGCATTTCTGGTTTTATTGCTTTGCCCCAATCGAGTGTTATGACATCAGGATTTCTGTCGCATTTTTGAGCGATTTTAAACCATCTATCACTAAATGCACCGTTTACACAGCAGAGTACATCCTTATTTACACAATTTCTGATGGCGCCTTCCATAAATGCTGTTCCTGAAGCCGTAAGTACCGTGATGAAATTATTTGTTTTCAATAATTCCTTTAATTTATCTATAATCCCAGTATACAATTCAGTAAACGATTTCATACGATGGCCAATTAATGGTGTTGCCTGGGCATCAAGAATATCTTTCCTTAC
>SOIY01000330.1 GCA_004376785.1 Candidatus Stahliibacteriota bacterium
AACAGTATCAAAATTCTACTGTCTAAACTGTTTTCGGACTAATATTTAGGATTTTGATATTAGATGGTGTCGCGCAAAGCAGGATTCTCGTAAATGTAGTCAAATCGAAGATTTGAACGTTTACGGAATTTGGGTTTTATTATTTGTAATTTGCTTATTCCCGAAGGGATAGTGTTTCTTGCCAAGCTTTTCTTGGAACATACTTGTATGGTTCTTTAAAGAATTTTGCAGCAGTATAGATTAATGGTTTTGATTTTTCATATTGATTCATTGGGTTGATAAGAATGCCACTCACTTTTTTAATAATATTCGGATCACGGTAGCGATACGGAAATTTCCAGATTTTTCCAGGGATATAATCATTGGCAAAGAGGTTGTCCCAGATCAATGGCGGTCTTTTAATAATCTTTGTGATTTTATCAGTATCTTTTTCTGTTAATCTTTTTGATACAACCCTTTTACCAGTCCAGAAGATTTGAATATGCTTGTTCAAATTCTCACTGATTTCTATAATATAATCTGTTTTCTTAAAACCACGATATTGTGTGGGGCAGAAGAATAAATTCGGCTCGGCAATTTTACTAATTAAAAATTCATAAAGTCTATTTATCGTTTCAAGTTGAGTTTGAGCAGTTTCTTTGGTTACTGGCACTTTAATATCATCATAAAACAGACTAAAATCTGTTATGCCAATGTTAATCATTGTGCCAATCTTTTTGATAATTTTTGCTGTATCAGGTTTTGACATAGGGGAGAGGGCAAAGTTGAATTGTATTGAATGTTTTTTACTAAGCTCACACAGTTTTTTAAACTCTTTTAATTTGCGAGCAGGATACGGTTTTTGCCATTCTTTTCTGTGATATGAATCAGCTTTTGGACCGTAAACATACGTATTCAATCCAATATCAGATAGGAAGGTGATTAAATCAAGGCGTTGTTTAAATGTATAAGGTTTTCGGTAAAAACCTTCAACAACACCAAAGAATTTATTTCGCAATTTTTAAATCTTTTAGCAGTTTTATCCAGTCCTCTGGATTATCAGATAATTTGGATAATTCTTCTTCTAAATCGATATTATGTTTCTGCTGCAATATTTTAATTGAATCACTCAATCCCTGTTCTTCGGTAATTCTACTTCTCAATTCTTTTTCAGCCTTTATATATTCAACCAAATTTGGATTATAATCCCGTTGTCCACAGGCAATTAGTATTGCCAAGACAAATAAAATTATTGGTATTTTTAATTGAAATTTTGATATTATTTGTGATTTGGGATTTGGAATTTGGAATTTGTTCATTTTATCATTGCCACAAAAAGTATAATTTTGGTGTCATTAGCCGTTCTACAGGTTTAGTAAAAAAGTCTATTAAACTCACTCTCCTTGGAGGATATACAAGGTAAGGTCTTTCTATACCAACCAGGTCACCTGCGATTTTAACTGCATCTTCAAAAGAACCGAGCGTGTCAATAAAACCGATTTCCTTTGCCTGTCTACCAGTAAAAATTCTTCCATCAGCGAATTTCAAAACACTATCTTTAGGAATATCACGAGCCTCAGCTGTTACTTCAACAAACTGATCATAAACATCAAGTACTACGTTTTGCAGTATCTTTTTTTCTTGACTACCCATTCTTCTATATGGCGATCCTATGTCTTTGTATTCTTTAGATTTTATTACTTCAAAATCAATGCCGATTTTTTGCAGGAGTTCCTCAAGAACAGGAAATTGCATTATCACTCCGATTGAACCTGTAATTGTCCCAGGATTTGCGACAATTATGTCAGCTGGCAATGCTACATAATAACCACCAGAAGCGGCAACTGCTCCCATTGACACGACAACTTTCTTTAACTCTTTTACTTTTTTCACCTGCTCATAAATTTCCTGTGACGGCGCAACAATACCACCAGGCGAATTGACCCTGATAATAATAGCACTGATTGATGGATCACTCCCGAAATTTTTTAGATCTTTTACAATATGTTTAGCAGTTATTATTGTACCTTCGATCTCAACTACACCGATATTTCCACCAGGTGCAAAACCTCTCATTCCAATACCGATAGATACGCCAATTATGATTACAACTGCTACAACCACAATAATTATTATATGTATTTTTTTCATCCAACCCCCATATAAAATATTCTACTAAAATATGCGTATATGTCAATACATTTGGAT
>SOIY01000300.1 GCA_004376785.1 Candidatus Stahliibacteriota bacterium
ACAGCACGGGCAATACCCAATTCAAAACCGAGAATTCGAGCGGTAAGAATAATCGCCAAAACGTTTATTGCTGGACCAGCATAAAGAAATGCTGTAGCAGGACCAATGCCTGCACCCCGCGTATAAATACCTGCAAACATCGGCAAAACAGTACAAGAACAGACCGCTAAGATTGTGCCAGAAACTGAAGCCACACCATAGGCAACAACCTTTTTTGCCTTGGGACCAAAATATTTTATGACTGCCTCTTTTGTTATGAAAATACTGATTCCACCGGCAATAAAAAATGCAGGAATCAGGCAAAACAGAACGTGTTCACGTGCATACTCCTGAAGCATCAATATTGCTTCAAGAATGGCTTCTTTGATTCTTGCGCCGTGAAGTGGCACAAAGTAGAGAAGTAAAAATACAACAATAAAAAAAATTAGTTTTGTGCGGTCTTTCATTTAATGTCTCTTTATTAAAGCATTTAGAATAGTTTTACCCCTCTGTAGATTGCTTACAATACATTTATCTATAATATCAATTATTTCAAAAATCTTAGAATCTATTACCTCATACCAGACCTCCAGCCCTTTCTTCTCACTGCGTACAATACCTGCCTTTCTTAGAATTGCAAGGTGATGCGATACATTTGATTGCTCACCTCCTACATACGGAATGATTTTACATACGCAACAAGCACCACTACGTAATTTCTCCAAAATTTTTAGACGCAATGGATGCGCCAAGGCATTAAAGACCTCTGCTTTGATTTTCAAAATTTCTTTGTTCACTATATGATTATATCTAAATATTATCATATGTCAATAACGTAATTCAAATTGCGAACTTCCTTGATAATTTGTTAAAACTGACTATATTTTTTATGAGGACTTTGATTTGAATATCGACGCTGTGTTTTACCTTCGAGGATTGGGATTCATTGCAAGTGGAGCCCTGTTCTGGTTGATATACTTTAATATTAAGGACCGCTACAAACCAGAGCCGAAACGGCTACTCGTGCTAACATTTATTCTGGGCATTGGTTCAGCGGTTCTGGCGATCGGCGCATACCTAATCTGCGAAATGCTCGGCTGTCCAGTATTTCCCAGCCAGGATCTGGGTGGAATTTTAATCTTTTGCCTATTGCTGGTTGGTCCAATCGAGGAAGGTATGAAGTTTCTTGTTGCCCGCGTATTTGTCTTCCGCTGGAAACACTTTGACGAGCCAATCGACGGAATGGTCTATGCCAGCATAATAGCTATCGGCTTTGCCAGCATGGAAAATGTTCTATATTTATCATACCTGAGTTGGCCACAACAGCTTATACGGACACTCACTTCTCCGCTCACCCACTCTTTATTTGCCATAGTATGGGGTTTTGGCACGAGCAAAGCATATTTCTCTGCACGCACCCGCACTAGTCGCTTTCTCTGGCAGGCGATTCCCTTGCTGGCAAGCATGCTTTTGCACGGTCTGTATGATTTCTTTTTGCTTGCTTTGAACGCAACATATCTGGCAAGTGGAATAGTCCTTATCCTGTGGGTGTTCTTGATTTCTTATGCCCGCCACTTGACCAAATTCCAAAAACCATAGATTACCCTGATATCCTTTTGCTTGATTTTTCTTCAATATCGACTATATTCCCATATGGATATTTTTTCAATCTTTCTAATTGCTTTAGGATTAGCTATGGATGCCTTTGCAGTTTCTATCACTAGTGGTTTGACAATCAAATATGTAGAAATGAAAAATGCATTTACAATTGCCATATTTTTTGGTCTTTTTCAAGCAATTATGCCGGTGATAGGTTGGCTGGCTGGTTTTACTCTAAAGAATTTCATTTCAGGTATTGACCACTGGATTGTGTTTGGGCTCCTGAGCATAATCGGATTAAAAATGATTTATGAATCATTTAAATTAGAATCAGATAAAGAAAGGGTAGACCCTTTAAATATCTTTGTTTTGTTTGTACTCTCTATCGCAACGAGCATCGATGCTCTGGCAGTTGGCATAAGTTTATCATTTTTAAATATCTCTATTGCACTTCCAGCAATTATAATTGGTATTATCACATTTTTGTTATCTTTTGTAGGCGTTTATATCGGCACTAAATTAGGACATTTTTTTGAAAAAAAGATTGAAATACTCGGTGGTATTATTTTAATCGCAATAGGTATTAAAATACTGATAGAACATCTGT
>SOIY01000239.1 GCA_004376785.1 Candidatus Stahliibacteriota bacterium
ATTTGTCATTCACAATCTGAAATCTGAAATTTACAATTTGCAATTAAATGTTTTATGTCTTTAATCATATTCTTATAATGACTTCCCTTCCAGTATACCTTCTGGCATTGTGGGCATAATGCAAACTCATTGAAATTTTTGTAAGTAAAATAGGGGACTTTATCTCTCACAGATTCTTTGCTAACAGATTTTAGCATATAATTACATTCAATACAGCGAGAGAATAGTTGAATCTTATTTTGTAAATTATATTGTTTAATGACCTTTTTAAGTTGTGTTACTGAATTTGATGTCTGGATGAAAAAAATGTCATTCTTTTCGCGCAGGTGTGTGTTTCTGGTAAGAATTATTCGATTCTGCTTCCTTGCCTCAAGTAGTATTGCCATACCCTGGTTTGAATATAATGTATCTATGCCGCAAATTCTTAGATTTTTGCACAATTTACCTAACATACCATCACAAATAAATTTTGTTGCCATAAATTACGGTAGTTTTGTTAAGAGATTAAATAAAAGCAAAAGCCGGTTAGGATTTTGTTCGAGCATATTAATATTGTTGTTCAGCATAGCCAATGTACTAATAATTTTCTCCATTGAGATATTGTTTGCTTTCTTATTTACTACATCATCAAAACTAGATTCGATTGCTATATCAAGTTTCTTGTAAAAAACAAGTCGATACATGAGAAGTAATGGGTATAGCAGATCAATAATTTTTTTTCTTTCGTACTCTCTGGCTGTTACAGCAGCTGTTCCTGTATCCAGAGGGCAGTTTTTGAAAACATCAGATGCTTGACTCACTAAGTTATGTTCCTGCAGGATTAATATCTCTCCAGGACTGCCGAGTAGAAATTCATCATTATGCTCGAATATAATATTTTTGATCTGTTGATTATTTAAATAATTAAATGGCACTATTTGACATCTTGAACGTATTGTTGGCAATAAAAAGTTAGGTCGCGATGAAGTTAAAATAAAAACTGTGTCTAATGGAGGTTCCTCTAATGTTTTCAAAAAACAATTTGCAGCCTCTAGGGTCATCCTATCGGCTTCGAGGATCAATACTGCTCTTTTTGATCCTATGCCTGGCATATGAATTAATCTTTTGATGACATCCCTTATCTGTTCAATTAAAATTGCTGTTCTGTCTTCTAATTCGACAACAGGATTTTCCGGCAAATAATGTTTTGTGTATTCATATATCTTATCTTCTTTGTCCTTGATCTTTGATGGAATTGGCGCGACAAGAATAAAATTGGGTGAACCAGGTGGGCAATTTAATGTTCTGGCAAAGGCGAAGCCCAAAAGCCTTTTTCCAACACCCTTTGGACCAATAAACAGGAAATTATAAAGATTCTCCTTTTTTATTGCAGTGCGAACGAATCTCTTTGCTGTTTTCTGTCCAACAATTTCATCAAAATAATCAGGCACAGGTTATTATACTGTAAAATTTGTAATGGTCAAGTGTTCCTAAAAAAATATTTTTTTAAACAATCCTTCAATGTGTTAAGACCCATCTTTTCTTTTGCGGAAATAAAAATTGCTTTTTGGTATTTATTTTTAAATCTAATTTTTTCGTCTTCAAATAATCGGTCAATCTTATTAAAAACTAAAATTTTAGGCGTTCTGTGTGCTTCGATCTCTTCTAATACATTATCAACGGTGATGATTTTCGAATCCAAATCCTCAGCTGTCGAATCAATTATATGGATTAAAATATCGGCTTCTAACACCTCGGCTAAAGTTGCATGGAAAGATGCTATAAGATTATGAGGAAGATTTTTTAAGAATCCAACTGTATCGCTTATCAACATCTTATATTTTGGTGGCACAAAAAGAATTGAGGTATTCGAATCTAAGGTCGAAAACAGATAGTTAGAGGTTATTAATTTTGTTTTAGTCAAAGCGTTGACCAAAGATGATTTTCCCGCATTTGTATAGCCAACAACAGCAATTTTTGGTATGTTTTTTCTTCCCTTGCGCTGAATCCTTTTAGTTTGTTCAACCTTCTTCATTGACTTTTTCAATGTTGAAATACGTTGCTTAATCCTTCGACGGTCTACTTCTAATTTTTTTTCACCAGGTCCTCTTGTACCAATACCTCCCCCTAACCTTGAGAATTCTGCACGTGCCCCAACAAGTCTTGGCAACTGGTATTCAAGTTGCGCTAATTCTACCTGTGTTTTTGCTTCTTTTGTTCTTGCGTGTTTTGAAAATATATCAAGAATCAACATTGTTCTGTCGATTATACGAACACCAGTGATCTTCTCAATATTTCTTATCTGCGCTGCAGATAATTCAATATCAAAGATTATAAGATCTATATTGAAACTTCGACTTATCTGAGCCAATTCCTTTGATTTCCCAATTCCTATTAAAGTCGCTGGATCAAACCGTTTTCTAATTTGAATAAAATTTTCAATCACTTCACCGCCAGCAGTTATGGTCAAATTGGCGAGTTCTTCAAGCGATTGAACAATCTGCCAGCGCTCTTTTTTTGAATCTGACACCCCGACGAGTAAAACTTTCTCTTTTTTGTCGTTAGCTGATTGAGAAATGGTTTGTTTACCTTTCAATTCTTCAAAGATTTTTTATGCGTATAGATAATTCGTTGTATCATTGTCTGGATGGTTCCAATGCTCAGAATAACGAGCACGTATACCATGAGATTTGGTCCTAAGAATGAACCAATTATAAGTAATAGAAAGCGGTTAAAACGTTCGAAAATACCTACCTGTGGAGAAATCCCAAGACTCTCTCCCTTTGCCCTTGTATAGCTGACCATCATAGATCCAAATAGGGCAAGAAATATCCAGAATAGAACATAATTTGCTGTATTAAAATAATAGCAGAATAACCCGAGATATACTATAAACTCGTTAATACGATCAACCGTTGAATCTAAAAAACCACCAGTTTTAGTTACTCGATTTGTCTGTCGGGCAACTTCGCCATCAAATGTATCAAATATACCACAGAGGAAAAGAAAGATTGCGCCAGCCCAGAAAGTGCCTTTCCAATAAAACAGAAAAGATATTATTGCCAAAAGAAGACTGAAGATAGTTATTACATTAGGATGAATCCCTGATCGTACCAGTACTCTGACAATAGGTTTAACAAAAAGCTTTCGTCCAATTTTTTTAATCTGATTCATTGCTTCCTTCCAGTACTATTGTGAATTCACCTTTTTTACTCTTAATATTATCTATGACTTCACTTATTTTACCCCGGTAAATTTCTTCATACAATTTTGTTAATTCTCGACATAGTGCAACCCTTCGATCACCAATTATTTCCAGTATTTCTTTCAGTAATCTCTGGATCCGTTCAGGCGATTCAAATATGACCACAGTCCTTTTTTCATTCTTCAATGATTCTAATAATCTTTTACGACGACCTTCTTTTTTTGGCAGAAAACCTTCAAATATAAAGCTGTTTACGGGTAATCCAGATACAGCTAAAGCCGTAATAACTGCTGAGGCCCCTGGTATAGAATAAACTTCTATTTTCTTATTTACAGATTCTCTAACAAGCAGAAAACCTGGGTCAGAAACAAGAGGGGTTCCTGCATTGCTAATTAGGGCAATATCCTTTTTTTCCTTTAGTAGAGAAATAAGTTTGGGTAATCTCTTCCTTGCATTGTGCTCATGATAAGAGATGAGTTTCTTATTGAGATTATATCTTTTGAGAAGAATAGTAGCACGTCTGGTATCCTCACAAGCAATAAAATCTACGCTTTGCAGTACTTTAATTGCCCTTAATGTTATATCTTCCAAATTCCCAATCGGGGTTCCTACAATATAAAGGGGCATTAAACTTTTAATTTGGTATAGTCAAAGAAGTGCAATGATTTTAAGGCGAAACGATAATCATTCAGTACTTTCTTTGCAATTACTGTACTCTCTTTTCCTAAAAAGGTCGAAAATGATTCATGTATCAGGTCGAACCATCTTGCCATACCTTGAGCGAACAATCTTGGTTCGACTACCATTGTTCCGGTAATGCTTCTGTCTGATTCAATTACGAATTGCTCAATGAAAGGAAATTCTTTCTGAACAGTCGACTTTGAACTTATAAATGTCCTTAAAACCAGAACATCACCAATTGGATGGGCATAACTTTTTAGTAACGAAGAGAAAATGTTACAGAACATATTAACTTGTGCAGGTGTTGTTTGTATGATTGTAGTATATTCAACACGATCAAAAATCGAAATATCAAGGTTCGGCTTAGATATAAAGCTAATTATCTCATCACCTGTCAATTTTTTAGCACTACCAGCAACATAACAGCCTGTTATGTTACCTTCATGAAAATGAATAAATGATTCTCCAATCCCCGATTTTACCCAGATGAAGCCATTGAATCCTGTGGTTTTTAATTTATCTATGAATATTTTCGGTTGCAGTGTAGAAAAACTAACATTTGCTTTTATCGGTTTATGAGTAATCGAGGTAATAATTAAATTGAGAAGTATTTCATCAGTAGCATATTCTGATATAAATCCAGGGAGCGTACTCTTTTTTGCCTTCTCAACAACCTCACTAATGGATACGATTTTACGTTCTTTTTGACTTACTCTTGCCGCATTAAATGGCTCTCCTTGCCTCAAAAATATCAACTCCACCACATCATGGTAAACTATTGATATATATCCAGAAATACGATGTGCCCGTTCTCTTTTAGAGGCGCTCAAGACATTTTCTAAATTAATAAACTCTAATTGAGTGTTTTCTAATAATAGTTTTCCTCTCGGAAACTTCACAATTTATATTACTGTAAATTTAAAAAAAGTCAATACCAGAGAATTAAAAAAGTATCTTGACTGAATTACATTTCTGCCTTATAATAAAGCCTGAAGGAGAAGAAGATATGAAAAAAATATACCTGGATTATGCAGCAACAACACCCATGCATCCTGCGGTTTCAAAGGTAATGCAGAGGTATTTTTCTGAGGATTTTGGAAACCCATTGAGTTTGCATTCAATTGGTCAGGAAGCAAGAAATGCAGTGGAACAGGCAAGGAGTGAAGTGGCAAATGCCCTTGGTGCGAACCCGGAAGAGATAATCTTTACTTCTGGAGGTACTGAATCTGACAATTTTGCCATTAAGGGTGTTGCTCATGCAATGAAAAATAAAGGATATCATATTATTACTTCAAAGATTGAACATCACGCAGTACTCGAACCCTGCCATTTTTTACAAAAGAGTGGTTTTAATGTTACATTTTTGCCGGTTGATAAATATGGAATGGTTGATCCTGATGATGTAAAAAAGGCAATTACGGATAAAACAATCCTGATTTCAATAATGCATGCGAATAATGAGATAGGAACAATTGAGCCAATTGAAGAAATTAGCAAAATTTGTAGGGATAAAGAGGTTTATCTACATACAGACGCAGTCCAATCTTTTGGTTCACTCGATACAAATGTTAATAAGCTGGGTGTTGATTTGCTCTCAATATCTGCTCACAAGTTTTATGGACCAAAGGGTGTTGGCATTTTATATATTCGGAAAGGGACAAGGATTCTACCACTCATTCATGGTGGTGCACAGGAATGGAATAAACGGGCATCAACCCATAATGTTCCCGGTATAGTCGGCTTAGGCAAAGCAGCGCAACTTGCTATAAAAGAAAAGGATGAGCGTGTGAAACATTATTCACACCTTAGGGATAAACTTATTAAACTCATTCTTGATAATATCGCGGATACTAAGCTGAACGGTCATCCTGAAAAACGCTTGCCCAATAACTGTCACATAATAGTAAAATATGTTGAGGGTGAATCAATGCTTTTAAAGCTTGATGCAATAGGAATAGAGGTCGCTACTGGCTCAGCCTGTTCTTCGGGTTCACTTGAACCATCTCATGTTCTTTTATCAATAGGCATATCACCTGAAGATACTCACGGCTCACTCCGTTTAACTGTAGGTAGATTAACTACAGAACAAGATATAGACTATGTTGGTGAACATCTACCAGAGATTGTGGACGATTTGCGTAGAATGTCGCCCATAGGCAAAGGCAATTGACAAATACCTAAATGCCTAAAATACCTAAATTTTGGTAGAATAAATTTATGGAAAAGATTCTTGTTGCAATGAGCGGTGGGGTTGATTCTGCAACCGCCGCAGTAATTTTAAAAGAAAAAGGATATAATATTGAAGGTGCAATAATGGTCTTTGAAGGTATATCCTGTGAGGCTGTTGGTTATGCACGTTCTGCAGCCCAGCATTTAAACATTCCTTTCTATGTTTTTGATTTTACAAAAGAATTTCAAAACAAAATAATAAATAATTTTATAAAAGAATACAAAAATGGCAGAACACCAAATCCCTGTGTTTTATGTAACAAACATATTAAATTTGATCTATTTATGAAAAAGGCAAAAAAGTTAGGGATCAATAAAATCGCCACAGGCCATTATGCCCGTATTGAAAAACAGAATGGATGTTATCTATTAAAAAAAGGAATAGACAAGAATGAACAATCCTATTTTCTTTATCGGCTTAACCAGAAACAATTATCAAAGACTGTTCTACCCCTTGGTTCGTACACAAAACAAAAGGTGAGGAAATTAGCAAGAAAACTTAATTTGCCGAATGCCAGTCGAAAGAAGAGTCAGGATGTCTGTTTTATTCCTGATGACAAGCATACCTCTTTTTTTAAAAATTTTTTTCATTCAGTCCCAGGTCCAATTATGAATAAAAATGGTAAGGTGATTGGTGAACATAAGGGAATTTTTTCTTATACCTATGGACAGCGTCGAGGGATTGGCATCAGTCATAAGCGGCCATACTATATTATAAAAATCGATGCGCAAAATAATGCAGTCTATGTGGGTGAAAAAAAAGATGTATACAAATCTCAACTCATTGCCGGCGATCTAAATTTTATCCCATTTGATAAACTTGATAAAAAATTAGAGGTTATGGCAAGACCAAGATATGTTTCACCGTTGTCTCGGGCAACTATTGAACCTCTTAAAGATAACAAAGTAAAAGTAATTTTTAGAAAACCCCAATGGGCATTAACACCAGGACAATCAGTAGTATTTTACCAG
>SOIY01000142.1 GCA_004376785.1 Candidatus Stahliibacteriota bacterium
CCCACTGTACCGAGTGGATATATTGTTGGTGGTGGGACTAAAGTTCTGACCAGAAGAACTACAGAATCGCAAATCCCGGCAAGGTATTCGAGCGCCTTAAAATTCTGATGTATCATGTGGTCAAGATTACTCGCTGATTGATATTGGGATGTTCCGAGTTCAGTAGTAAAAGAGATATTTGATACACCATTAACATAACGCGACCAGGCATAAAACCAGTCCATACTAGAACCACTGACTCGATAGATAATATTCGATACTGTACCACGATAATAAGTACCGCCACCTAGCCGCTGCACAAGATCTGCGGCATTATTGCCAAAGTGATCATATAATGCAGAATCCGGTGTCTGTTGATATTTCCAACCCCATGGCCAACAGAGCATCTCGCCAGAACTGTGATAGGTCATGTATACATTACAAAAATGATCCTGCGCATAAAGTGTCATAGCCCTGGTTTCATCACCGGAATTAACATAAGCACCCGAAAAAATACTCGATTGTGGTCGGTGAGTCGCCTTACCATTATCAACTGCACCCCACTCACCTTCGAGTTCTTCAGTGCACCCTGCATAATTCCGGTTTGGATCAGTCCCTGTAGCTCCGCTAAATGGTTCACGGTTCTTACGCCAGTAATTACCACCCGGATAATCATAGAGATAACCGTCAACATTCAGGACCGGGAAGCAGTACAATTCAGTACTGTTGATCATATCGGTTATACTGCCGACAACGCCATACGATGAAAGTATGGAGTCAATGAAAAACAGCACGGTCGGCATACACGCCCATTCATTAGCATGATGTTGACCATCGATCAAAAAACCTGGCTCATCATCCTCTTCAATATAGACATTGTCAGAGATTTTAACACCATATATCCAGTTTCCTTGATACGTGGTAATAGGAAATGAGTCCAGCTTACAAATAGAAGGGTAACTCTGGATCATTGCATCTAAGCTATCACACATCTCAGAATACGACATGTATGAAGCACGTACCTGTTCTGCGGCATGGGCAATACTGAAAACTATAATTTCATAAGGTATACCAGAACTACGGATCTGTGATAAAACATCCTGGTCAGCAACAATATCATAGTACTGACCAGCACGCGCTCCAGCAATATCCAGATCATATTTTGGCGAGATCTTCTCAAGATCCTGCCAGTTTGGTGCATAGACCCGGACGACCATATCCTGGGCTAACATAATACCAGCACATAAAATAAAAAGGATGACTACTTTTTTCATAAATTCTCCTTTTTTATTAACCATTACAAAAAATTTGTGTTTTCTTCGTTATTCACAAAACACCGCTTAGATTAAAATCTAAATTTATTATTTTTTAATACAAGAGAACATTGCATAAATGTTAATCCTTGTCCTAGTAGAATATTCTAAAATCCTTTAGGTTACTTTACCTATCCTCGTTAATCGAATTTCCTTCCATTGCCAGACTTTTAATATATCCAAGATGCTCGACGCCTCACCACCTGGATCAAAAGAAAAATATATGAACAGAGGTTTTCCTTTGAGAAACTTCTTATGCAACGGTCCCCAGAATCTTGAATCCATTGAATTATCGCGATTATCACCCATTACAAAAATATAATCCTTTGGCACAATGACCGGGCCAAAATTATCCCTAACCTGATATCCGAATATATCGGGAAGTTCAGACCTCTCCCATTTTTGCTGATAAAGTTCTCTATCATAGTTTGCACCTCTAAACGTACGTCTGTCTTGATGCCAAATATAAGGTTCTAAAAGTTCTTTTCCATTCACATGTAATTTTTTGTTAATTACCTCTACTGTATCTCCTTCAATTGCAACACATCTTTTTACAAAATCTCTATTCTCAAACGGGTATTGAAAAACAATTATCTCACCTCTATTTGGATACCGCCCAGGTATCAAAGAAATTTGGTGGTCAGAAAAAGGAACCGGAATCTTAATGCCGTAGATAAATCTATTAACTAAAAGGGCATCACCAATAAGCAATGTCTTCTCCATTGAGCCAGTAGGAATCACGTATGCCTGCACAAAAATTGCTCTCAATATTAGAACTACTATAATCACAACAACCCAAGTAGATATTTCCTTCTTAAGTTTTTCACTCATGCATTTATTATAATATAATCTTCAAAGAAAGTCAACACTTCCCTTGACTTG
>SOIY01000087.1 GCA_004376785.1 Candidatus Stahliibacteriota bacterium
CAATAATATACTTCCGAAAGAGAAAAAAAATACAATAATTATATGATCGGTGACAGCTTTTACTTTTAGCCCAATAAATTGGGAGATTACTCCACAAAACAATATAAATTCAAAGTACCAATTTTGAAAATCCAAAGCTAGCCATATTTTATTTGTTTTTAAAATTTGGATTTAGAATTTTGAATTTGTTTAGGATTTAGAACTTCAAATTTAGAATTTGAATTTCATCAGGGTTTTGCTTTAAACATATCGACCAAAAACCTGGAAGGTTGTTGATACCTGCCAAAACGCTGCTTAGGATAGAGTAGATACAATTTTTTTTGCGCCCTGGTAAGGGCAACATAACATAACCTTCTTTCTTCTTCAAGCTCTTTTTGCGAAGCCATTTTTTTTGTCAAAGGAAAAATATCTTCTGCAAGGTCAACTACAAAAACAACAGGAAACTCAAGCCCTTTGGCACTGTGTATTGTCATTAATTTTACGGTATCTTTACCCCAATCAGCCAAATCGAGTTCCTGGATCAATTTTATTTCATTTAAGAACCTGGACAAGCCAAGATTTGTACAGCTCCTTGCTAGCGACTTCAGCTCATTAATGTTCTCTCCTTTTAGATTGACCGCTCTTGTTATATCATCAATTATTGTAGAAGGAGATAAGACTGTAATATTTTGTATATGGTATTCAAATATTTTTTTGACACGCTCAATACTTTTTTTGCTGATTTTAAATAAAGCAAAAGCCTTTGCCATAAATTCTGTCTTTATTTTGGAATTTGTTATCTTACGCGGAGAATACTGTTCAAGAAGTTCTAAGTATTCAATTAGTGATTTTATATCAGCGCGTTCATAAAAAGATGTGCCGCCAATTAATGTGTGAGGGATACGTGATTTTATAAATGCCTCTTCATATATTCTTGAGATATAATTCATTCTGTACAATATTGCTATGTTCTGAAAACGAAACTGCTCTTTTTTTAATCCTTTTATCTCTTTGACAATATAGTCGGCTTCATCTTTTGCTGATTTTGCTGCATAGACCAGGATATCGCCGGATTCAGCAGTGGAGATTGCTGTGTTTGTGCGAAGCATCAAGTTATTGGCAATTTCGGAAATACAGTGGGGCAGGCGAAAACTCTGAGTGAGATAAAATGTTTTTATATCCTTGTGGTCTTTTGGAACACGGTAGATGAGTTTCCGATCGGCGCCGCGCCAGCCATATATTGCCTGGTCTTCGTCTCCTGTAAAAAAGATATTATTTTTGTATATTAATGATATTAATTTATACTGGGCAGGGTTTATATCCTGCAGTTCATCGATGAATATATAATCGAACATATTTTGATAATATTCTCTTATATCCTCATTTTCCTCAAGCAGCTTAACAGCATGAAGAATCAAATCATCATAATCCAGGATATTTTTTTTCTTTAAATAAATTTGATACTGTTTGTAAATTTTATGACAGAAGGATTCCCATTCATTTTTATGCCTGAATTTTTCAGGTGTGATGCCTTTTGCCTTTAGATTTTCAATAAACTTCATAATTGCATTGATTCGGTATTTGCCCGCCTTTATTTTCATTTCTGCAAATACTTTCTTTGGTTCGCTGATAATGAAATCTTCGCTAATATCAAGTCTTTCAGCATCACGGCGTAAGATTCTCAAGCCGATTGTATGGAATGTGCCAAGCCACAAATCATAAGTTGGGAAACTTGCGCGGCGTAGTAGTCTGTCTTTGATATCATTGGCTGCTTTCTTAGTGAAGGTACAGACAAGAATCTTTGATACTGGGATACCTTTTTTTAGTAATCGGGCAATAGCGAATGTGAGGGTGGTTGTTTTACCACACCCTGCCTGGCCAAGTAATAATACCTTGCCATCAATTGCATTTATTACATCAGCCTGGGCTGGAGTAATATTAAAGATCTCTGTTTCTTTTGCAGGTAAGGTGAAACCAGATTCGACTTTTATAGTCTTGCCCTTTCTGGTTAATTTCTCTAATAGTTCAGCTGCTGTAGGTCTTGATTCAGGTGTTAAACTTAAACTCTTAATGATTGCATCTTCAATATAGTCTGGCACATTAGCTCTCAAAATGGTTGGCGCAAGGAATTTGTTTTTTTCGATTTTTTCTCTTAAAGAATCGAGATTGTCTGCTAAAAATGGTGGTACACCAGTGAGGAGTTCATAAAGCATCGCACTGATACTCCAGATATCAGATTTTTCACTAAAATTACCAGACCAGACTTCAGGCGCCATATAGATTGGTGTACCTACAGTGGATGCTGAGATAGAACCTGATTTGATAAATCGTGCTAGACCAAAATCAGTAACCTTAACTATCTGCTTTTTCTCTTTTCCAGTAATTAAAATATTTTCTGGTTTCAAATCCCTATGTAAGACATTATTTTTGTGGGCGTAATTGACCGCATCAATTGTTTGTGCGGTTATGCTTACAGCTTTATTTATATCTATCCCTTCGTCAATTATTACATCCCTCAATGTTTTACCCTTTATATACTCCATGACAAGAACAAGTTTTTTCTCTACAAAATCGATATTATAAAATCGGACAATATTTGGATGACTTAGTGAGGCGAGTAGTTTCGCCTCACCCTTGAGCATTAAAATTTCTTCTTTTCTCATTCTTGATATTTTGAGGGCAAAATTTTTGTCCAGAATTGTGTCGTGTGCTAAAAAGACATCGCCGAACCTGCCGCCGCCAAGCCAGTCTATTATTTCGTATTTACCGAGTTTTTTTAAAAGCACACTGAACCTCGCTACGCTCGGTTAAATCCCAAATTCCAAGCACCAAAACCAAAATAATTTTCAATCCCCAATATCTGAACTTCTTTTTTTGTACCAATGTTTGAAATTTTGGTCATTAAAAATTGCCTGTTCCGTTAGATAAAACAATCTTTAAAGGTAATACGCATCAAATCATTCATACTACATCATAAATACTTGAAAAAAATTAAGTTCATATCTAACGGGGTGAAACTTTTTGAGATTTGTGATTTGAAATTTATTCATATCAGGCATTGTCTTTTGCTACTTTGAGATGAAATATTGCAATAGTTCTACCAAGTTCTATCCTGGGAAGGCTGAGAGGTGTATTATTTCATCTTGATAGAGCAATGCTTGTCCTAAATAGCCATTGCCCTTGATTTCTACATTACTGTTTCGTTTTTTAACTCCCTTTTTTCTTAAGGTGTTAAGGATACTTGTTAAATAATTTTTTACATCAGGTTGGTTTCCCCTTTTCTTTTGATATTCTATAGCATCCAGGGCATAGCTTCTAATTAATTTAGTTTCGAATTTCCGATAAATATTTGAATTCTGAAAAATATCGCAACCAAGTATGCGATTGCCCGCAGCACCGATAAAACCAATAGTATTATGGTTTATGCTTTTGAAGTCTTCAACATAGCGCAAAATTTCTTCTTCCAGATTATTGTAAATATCATGCATGGATGAAGTTGTTGATATTGTTTTGGTAACTGCTAATTTTCTATTGAGTTCATTCCATACAGTTTGTTGAGTGTTAGTCTTTTTGTGAAGGCTCTTAGCCAAAATCGAGCGTAATTGTGGGTAAGAACAATAGCCTGTTCTAAACCCACCGATTTCATCCCACCGTCCTTCTTCTACACAGATTACAGGGATATTTTTAGATGAATTTGCCTCAACGAGATTTGATTGAGCAATAATTCGATTCTGCAATGAACCTGTTATCTCTTCGCCGTCTAATATTAGCACAGGTATATCACCTTTGTTTTCAAAAATTATTTCGTTAATATCCGGTGTATCGAGTTCACTAAAATAGCCTGCATCAGATTTTAATATTTCATCAATTGTTACTGGGTTAAAACCATTTTCAGCGTTACTGTTGATTGGAAAGATAACCAAATTCCTCAGAAAAATTGGTTCTGTTATTTCGACACTTGTAAGCAAGCTCATTCTAATAATATATTTTACGCATCTGTGTATTTACCTGGTGGAACATTGAGAATATAAAAATAACCATTTTCATCAGTAGCAGCGCCAATTTCAGTGTTTAGAATTATAACATCGGCAAAGGGAATTGGTTCCTGTGTGTCTATATCTCTTACTACTCCCTGAATTTTACCACTAATGCCATTAACAATAATTAATGTAAATAATAAATTTATCATCACCTTTTCTTAAATTAATTATAGTTAAAATTTAGTTGCTGTCAACATTTTTTTATTTACCCTTTATAGCCTTTTATTATTTTCTTTGAGCCATGTTTCAATCCTTTTAATGTTCTCTTATTTCGGCTTGATTTTTGTAAAAAAGTGATTATAATTATAAAAAAGGAGAAAAATGGTACATTATTATATAACTTCTGAGTCAGTTACTGAGGGACATCCTGATAAAATTTGCGATCAAATATCAGATGCAATCTTAGATTCAATTTTGGAAAAAGATCCTTTTTGTCGGGTTGCCTGTGAAACTCTTGCCACAAGGGGCATGATTTTTATCGCTGGAGAGATTTCTACTACCTGCTACGTGGAAATTGCAGATATTGTGCGTGCTTTCTTGTTTGAGATAGGTTATACTGATACTGATATGGGTATTGACGCTCAAACGTGCGCAGTGATGTCGGCAATTCAAGAGCAGTCAAAAGATATTGCACTGGGGGTTGATATTGGCGGCGCCGGGGATCAGGGTATGATGTATGGGTATGCAACTAATGAAACACCCGAACTTATGCCTTTGCCAATAATGCTTGCCCATAAACTTGTTCGCCGACTCGCTGAAATTAGAAAGGCAAACATAGTTAATTTTCTTCATCCTGATGGGAAATCCCAGGTAACGGTTGAATATGAAGGGGACAAGCCTAAAAGGATTGACACAATAATTCTATCAGCACAGCATCACATAGATGTCAGCAATGAGAAAATTCGTTCAGATTTGAAAAAACTGGTCATTGATGAAATTATTCCAAAAGAAATGTTAGATAATAACACTAAAATCTTTATAAATCCTACTGGCAAATTTGTTATAGGTGGACCCCAAGGTGACACTGGCGTAACCGGACGTAAAATAATGGTTGATACCTATGGTGGCATTGGCCATCATGGCGGTGGATGTTTTTCCGGTAAGGATCCGACAAAAGTTGATCGTTCTGCATCTTATATGGCAAGGTATGTAGCAAAAAATCTTGTTGCATCTGGTCTTTGTAATAAAGTTGAGGTTTCCCTTTCCTATGCCATTGGCGTTGCAGAGCCGACGGCTATTAATGTTGATACCTTTAGTACGAGTAAGATTGATGAATCAAAGCTCGTCTCCATATTAAAAAAACTTTTTGATTTTACTCCTCAGGGAATAATTGACAAATTGAAATTGCATAGGCCGATCTATAAACGTACTGCATGTTATGGACATTTCGGTCGAGAAGAAGAAGGATTTACCTGGGAAGTTTGCGATATGGCAGATGCCATAAAACGTGAAGCTGGACTTGGTTGAAGGGAGAAAGATGAAATTTAATATTAAAGATAAAAAATTAGCTCCAGAGGGTAATAAAAGAATTGATTGGGCAGGATCCAAGATGCCGGTTCTCAGGGTAATCCAGCGAAGATATAAAAAAGAGAAACCTTTAAGGAATTGTTGTATAGGTTGCTGTCTGCATGTGACGACTGAGACAGCAAATCTTATGAGAACATTAAAAATTGGTGGCGCTCGGGTTTTTCTTACTGCCTCAAATCCATTATCTACACAAGATGATGTTGCTGCTGCCCTGGCAATGGATGGAATTGGTGTTTTTGCGCGTAATGGCGAATCGCGTAAGGAATACTATAAAAATATGGCGCAGGTTTTAAAGAATAAACCACAGGTATTAATAGATGATGGCGCAGATCTAATTTCAACGGTTCACAAAAGAAAAATTAAAGGAGTTCTTGGCGGGACCGAGGAGACAACCACTGGTGTGGTTAGATTGAAACAGATGGAGCGCGACAAAGTACTACAATTCCCAATCATTGCGGTTAATGATTCATTAACAAAGCACCTTTTTGACAACCGCTATGGTACTGGCCAATCAACGATTGATGGGATTTTACGTGCGACAAATATCCTTATCAGTGGTAGTAATTTTGTGGTTGCAGGTTATGGCTGGTGCGGTAGAGGTCTTGCAATGAGAGCAAAGGGGATGGGTGCCCAGGTTATCGTTACTGAAGTTGATCCGGTTAAGGCGCTTGAGGCGCGAATGGATGGATATACAGTTTTACCTATGATTGATGCAGCAAAGATAGGTGATGTTTTTATCACGGTCACCGGTGATATCAGTGTTATAAGAAAAGAACATATGTTGAAGATGAAAAATGGTGCAATCATTGGTAATTCAGGACATTTTGATGTTGAAATTGACAAATCGGGTTTAAAGAATATTACAAGAAAGAAAAGAGCGATTAGAAATTTTTGTGAAGAATACACGTTAAAAAATGGCAAGAAGATTTATCTGCTGGCTCAAGGAAGGTTGGTCAATCTCGCTGCGGCTGAGGGGCATCCGGCAATGGTGATGGATATGTCATTTGCCAATCAGGCATTGGCTGTGGAATATATTTTAAATAATCCTAAATTCGAGAATCGTGTGTATAATCTACCTTTAAAATTGGATGAGAAAATAGCCAGCCTGAAATTGAAATCTATGGGTATTAAGATTGATAAATTAACTCCTGAACAGAAACAGTATTTAGCGTCCTGGGAAATAGGAACGTAGACAATTCAAATACCTAAAATACCTAAACGCCTAAAATATTTAAAGACAACAAAAAATGATGAGTACAGATTGGTATTGGGTTAGGGACAGGAGGCTGAATATACTAAATGTCATGGGAGTGTTATTTAGCCATTAGCATTTATTCTCTACGAATACGATATTCAATGTTGAGCAGTGGATTAGGCAAAGAAGGCTGGAGAAATAGCAAAGTTTAGGAATTGTGGCTTAGAGAAATTACTCAAAATTCTTCACAAACATCATACCTGGTAGTTGTCTGATTAGACCTTTG